>DASPRB010000205.1:0-2580 GCA_035624675.1 Burkholderiales bacterium | reverse complement strand
AAGGCGAAGGACAAGGAGGAAGTCGCGACCGTCGAAGCGGAGCTCTCAATGCTCGCAGCACAGCTCGCGGCGATCCGCAAGCTGCGCAGGAAGTAACGCTCAGCCGCCGGCGCGCGCGGTGTCGCCGCGGTAGCGCTCGCGCAGCAGGCGCTTGTACAGTTTTCCCGTCGGATGGCGCGGCAGCTCGGGCTCGAAGTCGATCGAGCGCGGACACTTGATGTGCGAGAGGTTGCTGCGGCAGTAGTCCATCAGCTCCACCGCGAGGGCGGGGCCGGCCTCCCGCCAGTCCGTCGGCTGCACGACCGCCTTCACTTCCTCGCCCAGGTCCTCGTTCGGCACGCCGAGCACCGCGACATCCGCGACCTTCGGATGTGTGACGAGCAGGTTCTCCACCTCCTGCGGATAGACGTTCACTCCGCCGCTGATGATCATGTAGTCCTTGCGGTCGGTGAGGTAGAGGTAGCCCTCGGCGTCCAGGTGCCCCACGTCGCCGAGCGTCGACCAGCCCTCGCGGCTACGCGAGGCGGCTGTCTTCTTGGGGTCGTTGTGATATTCGAACGCGGGGCCGTTCGCGAAATAGATGGTCCCGGTTTCTCCCGGCGGAAGCACCGCCCCGTCGTCGTCCAGGATGCGCACTTCGCCGAGCAGCGCGCGGCCGACCGTGCCTTTGTGCGCGAGCCACTCCTGCGAATTGCAGGCGACGTAGCCGTTGCCTTCGGTTCCCGCGTAGTACTCGTAGAGCACGGGTCCCCACCAGCGGATCATCTCCTCCTTCACCGGTACGGGGCAGGGTGCCGCGGCATGGATCGCCACCTTGAGTGAGCTCACATCGTAGTGCGCGCGCACGTCGGATGGAAGTTTCAGCATGCGCACGAACATGGTCGGCACCCACTGGCTGTGCGTGACGCGGTGCCGCTCGATCAACGCCAGCGCTTCCTCGGCGTCGAAGTGCTCCATCAGCACCGAGGTTCCGCCGCAGCGCATCACCGTCATGTTGAAGCGCAGCGGTGCCGCGTGATAAAGAGGCGCCGGCGAAAGGTACACCGAGTCCGGGCCCAGGCCGTACAGCTTGCGCGCAAGCGCAAGCAGCGGCGTGGGAACATCGATCGCCTCGTCCAGAAGCTCGGTCTTGATGCCCTTCGGGCGGCCCGTGGTGCCGGAAGAGTAGAGCATGTCGCGCCCGGCGCTCTCGTCGGCGATGCGGGCGAGTGGCCGCGCACCGACGCTTTCCTTCCAGCGCTGGTAGCCCGGTAGCGCACCGCCGACCGAAAAAAGCAACGCGAGCCGCGGCAGCCGCTCGGCGAGCTCCGTCGCAGCTTCGGCGAGGCTCGCCGACACGATGAACGCCTTGGCGCCGCAGTCGCGCAGGATGTACTCGGCCTCCTGCGGCGCAAGCCGCGTACTCATCGCGGTGAAGAGAAGCCCCGAGCGCTGCGCGGCGAAACAGATTTCGAAGTAGCGCGCATTGTTGTCCAGCATGAGCGCGATGTGATCTCCGCGCGCGAGGCCGCAAGCCCTGAATAGTTGCGCGCCCTGGTTGGAGCGCTCCTCGAGCTGGCGGTAGGTGACCGTCTCGCCCGAGCGGGCCATGACGTAGGCGGGCTTGTCGGGCGTGCGCGCTGCGTGGTGGCAGGGATGGAGCCGGTCTGCGTCCATGGCGTGGCGCTGCGAGTGTTGCATAATCCGGGGCACCATGACGAACGACTTTGGAATCCTCTCCTACGGTGCCTACCTCCCGCGGCGCCGGCTGCAACGCAAGACGATCGCCGCGGCGAATACCTGGTTCAATTCCGCGCTGCGCGCGCTCGCGAAAGGCGAGCGCGCGATGGCCAACTGGGACGAGGACGCGGTCACCATGGCCGTCGAGGCGGCGCGCGACTGCCTCGGCGGCATATTGGGCGTCGCGCCCGCCCAGCTGATGCTTGCCTCGACGACACATCCCTACGACGATCGGCAAAACGCCGGCATCGTGGCCGGCGCGTTGCACCTCGGCTCCGCGCTGCGCGCGCTGGACGTGACGGGAAGCCAGCGCGCCGGCAGCTCGGCGCTCATGACCGCGCTCGCCACGGGCGCGAATGTCCTGGTCGCCGCGGGCGAGCACCGGCTCGCCAAGGCGGCGAGCCCGCAGGAGATGCACTACGGCGACGGCGCGGCCGCGCTGCTCGTCGGGCGCGGCGCGCCGATCGCGCGCCTGGTCGCCGCGCACAGTGAGACGGTGGATTTCGTTCACCAATACCGCGGTCGCGACCGCGCGCACGACTACGCGTGGGAAGAGCGCTGGATCCGCGACGAAGGCTATATGAAGATCGTGCCCGCGGCGCTCGCGGAGCTCTTCAAGGCGAGCGGCGCCGCGCCCGAGGCCGTGACGCACTTCTGCATGCCGTGCACGCTATCGCGCGTTGCTGCCGGCGTCGCCAAGCGCGGCGGAATCCCGGAGGGTGCGCTGCGCGACAACCTCGCCGCGGTGTGCGGCGACACCGGCGTCGCGCATCCGCTGCTCATGCTCGCGCATGCGCTCGAAGAGTCGAAGCCCGGCGACCGGATCCTCGTCGCCGCGTTCGGCCAGGGCTGCGACGCACT
>DASPRB010000136.1:0-7697 GCA_035624675.1 Burkholderiales bacterium | reverse complement strand
TGCGGCGCTGGCACACCGCGCAGGTGAAGGTGCTCGCGCACCGGATCACCACCGATCCGAAAGGCGCGCAGCGCCACGACCTCACGCTCGCGTTCGACGGCGTCGAGAAGCGCTTCTTTCCATCGAGCCAGGAATGGGAGGCGCTGCCGCGGGCAGATACTTTCTCCGCCTGCCTGCGCGAGGGCGCCTTCGGCTCGCCGATCATCGTGCGGCTGAACGACACCTGCCCGTTCCCGGGCTAGTCGAGCTTCGGCAAGCGCCTGAAGTCGTACTGCCCCGGCCCCTGCACGGTGAGGAGCTGGCACTCCTCGCTCGAGACGTTGACTACCATGTGCGGCTCGCGCCTGGGCACGAGGTGCCGCTCGAGCGCCTTGAGCACGGTCTTCCTTTCCGGATTGATCTCGTGGATCTCGAACGTGCCGCGCAGGCAGATGAACAGGTCGTCGTTGTCCGGGTGCAGGTGCCAGGGCACGCGCTCGCCCGGCGCGAGCGTCTGGTCGATGACGCGCAGCCCCGGCGTCTCGGCCAGCACGAGCGTCTGCTTGATCGTGTAGTCGCGCTGCCAGGGACGGTTGTTCGGGGCGTCCATGCGCATAGCCTACGTGAAAATGGGGTCAGACCCCTTTCTTCAGACCCCTTTCTTCACTTCGCGTCCCAATACGGCTCGGGGCCGAAGCGCTCGACGAGAAAGTCGATGAAGCTGCGCACCTTGGGCGCGAGGAACTTGCGGTTTGGGTAGGCGGCGAACACCCACAGCTCTTCGGACTCCCAGTCCGGCAGCAGCCGCACCAGCTTCTTCTCGCGCAGCGCGTCGTACACGAGGAACGCAGGCTCGAAGACGACGCCCAGTCCGTCGACCGCTGCGCTCACCAGCGAGTCGCCGTTGTTGCCGCTCAGGGTTCCGCTCACCGCGACCGTGCGCACCTCGCCCTTGCGCTTGAAGTGCCAGCCGCCCTGGTGCACCGGATGCGGGTACACCAGGCAGTTGTGCCGGGCGAGCTCTTCGGGCGATTTCGGCGTGCCGTGCTTCTTCAGGTAGGCGGGCGAGGCGCAGGCGAAGGCGCGCACCGGCGTGATGCGCCGCGCGACCAGGCCCGGATCGACGCGCGCGCCGACGCGGATCGCGAGATCGAAGCCCTCGTCGACCAGGTCCACCACGCGCTCGTTGAGCGACAGGTCCACCTGCATCTGCGGGTGGCGCTTCAAGTAGGCGCTGATCGCCGCGCCCAGGTGGCGCGCGCCGAAGATCACCGACGAGGTGACGCGCAGCGTGCCGCGCGGCACCGAGGCGTTCTGCGCGGCCGAGGTCTCGGCCTCCTCGATCATCGCGAGCACCTGGGTCGCGCGCTGGTAGTAGTCGCTGCCCGCCTCGGTGAGCGAGAGCCTGCGCGTGGTGCGGTTTAGCAGCCGCACGCCCAGGTGCGCCTCGAGCTGCGCCACGTAGCGCGTCGCCATGCCGCGCGACAGATCCAGCTTGTCGGCGGCGCCGGCGAAGCTTTCCGCCTCCACCACCGCGGTGAACACCCGCATGCCGGCTACCACGTCGATCGCCACGACTGTTTACTTTTTGTAGACAGTAAATTGGAAGTTTGCTGGTTTATTTCCTTTCTGGCAATTGATGAAATGGCGCCGCAGTCCAACCCAACGGAGGATTCACATGAACGCCCAAGCTTTCGTCGTCACCCCGATGAACCGTCCCCAGGAGCTGAACGTCGTCGGCGAGCACATCACCGTGCTCGCCTCCGGCGCCGCCACCGGCGGCTACGAGATCTTCCTGCAGGAAGGGCCGGAGGCGAGCGGCCCGCCGCCGCACAGCCACCCCTGGGACGAGTCGTTCTACGTCGTCAAAGGCAAGATCGAATTCGGCATCGGCGCGGACCGGCTGGTCGCGGTCGCGGGAACGCTGGTGCACCTGCCCGCGGGCACCACGCACTGGTTCCGCTTCGGCGAGGGCGGCGGCCAGATGGTCTCGATGACCTCGCGCCTGGGCGCCTCGCGGATGTTCGTCGACATGGACCGCGAGATCTCGCCCACCCAGCCGGACCTGGAAAAGCTGATCGGCGTCGGCGCGCGCCACGGTCTCACCGTCGCGCTTTGAACTAGAATCCGCGCACCAAGGAGGAGACACCATGAAGCTGTACATGCACCCGGCCTCGACCGCGACCCGCCCCGTGCGCCTGTTCCTGGCCGAGAACGGCATCAAATGCGAGGACGTGATGGTCGACATCATGAAGGGCGCCCACTACCAGGAGCCCTACGCCTCGCTCAATCCGAGCAAGATGGTGCCGATGCTCGAGGACGGCGACCTGCGCCTGACCGAAGGCTCGGCGATCCTCAAATACCTCGCCGACAAGTTCGACTTACCCGCGTATCCGAAGGACCTGAAGAAGCGCGCCAAGGTGAACGAGGCGATGGACTGGTTGAACACCCAGTTCTACCGCGACTTCGGCTACGGCCTCGTGTATCCGCAGATCTTCCCGCACCACAAGCGGCGCAGCGACGAAGCGCACGGCGGCGCGATCGCCTGGGGACAGCAGGGCGCCAAGCGCTGGCTGCAGGTGCTGAACGACCACTGGCTCGGGCCGAAGAACGCCTACCTGTGCGGCAACGAGCTCACCATCGCGGACTATTTCGGCGCGGCGCTGGTGTCGATCGGCGAGCTGGTCGGCATCGATTTCGCCGCCTACCCCAACATTCAGCGCTGGCTCGGCAACATGAAGAAGCTGAAGACCTGGAACCAGGTGAACGACGTGTTCAACGCCTTCGTCGCCGGCAACAAGGGCAAGGCGTTCGTGACCCTGTAGGGACAGACCGCTTTAAGGGGTCTGTCCCCTTTTTTCACCGATACCCGGCGCCGGGGCGGCTGCCACTCGGAAGCGCTACCGGCTAAACCCTCCCAACGCCTCCATATAGATGGGATTGAATGCCGTCAAAGCCCCCCGAACGGCAGCGTTCGGCGAGCCGTAGACGACGAAGCGCACGGGTTTCAGAATTTCCAGAAAACGCCCGGCAAACCGTTCACCGAAAGTACCGAGGTGGATCATCGTCGCGGCGGAGTCGACGTACCGCTCGAAGATGTGGCACTGCTTGCCGTCCGCGCTCGTGCTCCACTGGTAGTCCAGGGTACCTGGCTCATTCGCTTTCGTCGCATCGACCATCTCGGCCATCAACTTGCGCAAGGCGCCCCCTCGCCCCGGAAGAATCTCCAGCTCCAGCATCCAGGATACTTGGCTGCTCATAGTGCCTCCTCCTCTAGGAAACAGCGATCGAACCGCTGCGCACTACAAAACGCGAATCCCGCGGGGGCGAGAAAGGTACCGCGCGACGCCGCGGCGCAATCCCGCGTCAAAGGCCTTCAAGTCGAACTCGGCGCCGTCCCGTTTCGCAAGCGGCGCGGTAGCTTCGCGCAGCGCGAGGCCGGCCCTGGCGGGCTTGCCGAACAGCTCGCACAACAGGGCCCAGTCCGGCTCGCCGAGCAGAAGGCCTCCCTCGAGCAGCACCCAGCCGCGTCGCCGGCACTGGGCCAGTCCGAGCAGCTTCCTGCCTGCCGGGTCGACGAGCTCCCCGTGCGACACGGTCCCGAAGCATGCCCACTGGAGGTTCATGCTGCGAGCCCTTTCGATCGAGCGCGCGACGTCGGCATCGGTCGCCAGCGCGGCCGCAAAGCCCAACTCGCCGAGCACGTCGCGGCACGCCGCGCCGAGCAGGCGAAAAATCTCCAGTGGGGCGGCTTCCGTCGCCGGATCCGAGGGCGCGAGCCGCAGCGAGAAGCCGAGCATCCAGGGCCCGGTCATCACCGCCCCGCCCCCGGAATCTCGCTTGACGACCTCGACGCCGTGCGCGGCTGCGCTCGCGATCAGCTCCGGGGTCGTGCGCTGGCCGGCGCCAAGGACGACGGCCGGCGTGCCATAGCGCCGACAGGCGAGCGTCGGCGTCGCGATATCGAGCACCTCCGCCCAGTTCCGCTCAGCCCGCAGGCTCGAGCAGCGCGAGATCGCTCCCGCGAGCGAAAGTCTGCTCGGGCTGGACCAGAATCTTCGCCACGCGGCCGCTCGCCGGCGCGCTGACTTCGAGCGCAGTCTTCACGAGGACGACGTTCGCAACCGGTTGGCCCGAGCTCACGATGTCGCCCTCCTCGACCAGCCACTTGTCGAGCAGCGCCTCGGTGCCGGGCTCGACGTCCTTCCACATCTCGTCGGCAAGCCGGATCGCGAGCATCGCCCAGGCGCGGATCTAGAGCCTTGCTGCCATCAGCTGCTTGCCCGCTTCGACGATGGACTCCACCTGCGGAATGGCGGCATGCTCGAGCGGCCGGCTGTACGGGATCGGCACGCCGGGCACCCCGAGTCGACGCACCGGCGCCTTGAGGCGGATCCTGTCGAGCCGCTCCGCCACCAGCGCCGCGATTTCGCCGGTCAGGCCGAAGTTGAGGTAGTCCTCGTCGGCCACCAGCAGACGGCCGGTCTTCGTCACGGATGCGAGCACGCTGTCGATATCGAGCGGCACCAGCGTGCGGAGGTCGATGACCTCGGCGCTCACTCTCTCTTGCTGCAGCTTGTCCGCGGCGAGTACCGCCTTGTGCACCATCTGGCTGATCGTGACGATGGTCAGGTCGGTCCCGGAGCGGGCCACCCGCGCCTGGCCGAACGGCACCGTGTAGGACTCCGCGGGGACGTCGTTCGCGCTTCCCTCGAAGTACGCCATCCACGGCAGTCCCATGATGCCCTTGTGGAAGAAGTACATCACCGGATTGTCGTCGCGGATCGCCGAAATCATGAGGCCCTTGGCGTCGTACGCGTTGGACGGCACGACGACCTTCAGCCCCGGCACGTGCGCGAACAGCCCGTACAGGCACTGCGAGTGCTGCGCCGCGTCGCTGTAGCCGCCTCCGATCGCGGTGGTGATCACCAGGGGCAGGCGCATGGTGCCGCCCGACATGTAGGTGTTCTTCGCGATGTGGTTGTAGATCTGGTCCATGCACACGCCGAAGAAGTCGACGAACATCAGCTCCGCGATCGGGCGCATGCCTTCGGCCGCTGCGCCAAGCGCGGCGCCGAGGAACGCCGTCTCGGAGATCGGCGTGTCCATGATGCGCTCCTTGCCGAAGCGCTCGAGCAGGCCGGACGTGGCGCCGAAGATGCCGCCATACTTGCCGATGTCCTCGCCCATCACGAACACCCTGGGATCGCGCTCCATCTCGGAGCCGATCGCTTCGGAGATCGCCTGAGCCATGGTGAGCCGCCGCGCGGCTGCGGCAGCCTGAGGTTTCGCCTGCGTGGCGGTCGTTGCGGTTGCGATAGCCATGATCTGTCTCCTCGGGATTCGTTGCGGACGCGCTCAGGCAAACACGTGCTGCAGCGCTTCGGCGGGTTCGGGGTAGGCGCTGGAGCGCGCAAAGGCGAATGCGGCGTCGACCTGGCGCTTGGCATCCGCGCGCATGCGCTCGAGCGCAGCGTCATCGGCGATGCCTCGCTTCCTCAGGACCTGCGCCAGCGCCGGGAGCGGATCGTGCCGATGCAGCTCTTCGACCTCGCCCTTTGGCCGGTATACCTCGGCATCGCCCTGGAAATGGCCCAGGAAACGATCGGTCTTGACCTCGATCAGCGTGGGTCCTTCGCCGCGGCGGGCGCGCGCCACCGCATCGGCCGCGGCCACGTAAACCTCGACCGCGTCGTTGTGATCGACGTGCACGCCGGGAATGCCGTACGCCGACGCGCGGTCGCTGTTGCGGCTCACCGCGGTCGCGACGCTCTTCTCCACCGAGATGGCCCACTTGTTGTCCTCGCACACGAATACCACCGGCAGCTTCCACAGCGCGGCGAGGTTGAGCGATTCGTGGAACGAACCCTGGTTGGCGGCGCCTTCGCCGAAGAACGCCACGGAAACCCAGTCCTTGCCGAGCTTCTTGGCGGCCAGCCCGAACCCGCAGGCCTGCGGCATGCTCGCCCCGACGATGCCGCTGCAGCCGAATTTGTGCTCGGCGTCGAACAGGTGCATGTGCCCGCCTTTGCCGTGCCCGAGGCCGGTCGCCTTGCCGAAGATCTCGGCGGTCATGCGGTCGAGCGGAACGCCCTTGGCGATGGCGAAGTGGTGCGCGCGATGCGTGCCGACGACCGAGTCCTCGCGCTTCAGATGGGCGCACACGCCCACCGCGACCGGCTCCTGGCCCGCCGAGAGGTGCATCTCCCCCGGCACCGGGCCCGATCCGATGTCGAAGGCGAGTCCCTTCTGGATCTGCGGCGGGAGCTTCCCTTCGAGGTAGACCTTCGCCATGGTTTCCTCGTACTGCCGAATGAGCGACATTTTTTCGTACATCCAGCGCAGGTGTTCCGATGAGGGTTGCATGAGGTGTCCTCCTGGAAGACGTCGGGGGGAAGATGCGCCTGAGAGCGGAACCTATTCCCCTGCCGCGGAACCGTGTTGACGACGATCAAACAGCGTCCGTCCGCCGCAGCGCAGCATCGCCATCGAGCGGCTCCCGCCGTTCCGCTTGCCACCTGGTGGAAGGACACGCATGAAGCTTTTGACGCCGGTCATGACCGCCATCGCCGCGGCCGCCACAATGCTTTGCATGGTTGCGTCTCCGGCGATCGCAGAGGCTCCCGCGGTCGAGCTGCCGCAAGCGCGGCGCGACAGCGGCTATGCGCTGGAGCGCGCGCTCGCGGCCAGGCGCTCGGTGCGCGAGTTCCGCGACGCGCCGCTGCGGCTCGAGGAGCTCGCGCAGCTCGTCTGGGCGGCGCAGGGCGAGGTCGCAGGCGGCCCACGGCGGACCGCACCGTCGGCCGGGGCGCTCTACCCGCTGGAACTGTTCGTCGTCGCCGGCAGCGTGCAGGGCCTCGCCGCCGGGGTGTACCGCTATCAGCCGGCGACGCACCAGCTGGCCTCGGTCGCGGCAGGCGACCGGCGCGGCGCGCTCGCCGCGGCTGCCTTGGCACAAAGCTGGATCGGTGACGCGCCCGCGATCCTCGTCGTCGCCGGCGTCGAGCGGCGCACGACCGCCCGCTACGGCGCGCGCGGCGTGCGCTACGTGCACATGGAAGCGGGCCATGCGGCGCAGAACGTGCTGCTGCAGGCAGTGGCGCTCGGTCTCGGCGGCACCGTCGTGGGCGCCTTCAGCGATTCCGCGGTGAAGGCCGTCGTCGCGCTGCCCGGCGAGGCGCAGCCGCTGTACCTCATCCCGGTGGGCAGGCCGCGCTAGTCCATGCCGGCGCTGACGCAGCTCTCACGCCGCGACTGGCAGCACTTCTTCGCGCGCATGTCCGCGGCGCTCGCAGTGCACCCGGCCAGCATCGACACCAGCGGCCTCGACGCCGACCTGCCCGGCGAGCGGATCGGCCTGCTGTCTGCTTCCTACGAGCCCGAAAGCGGGGAGCTCGCGCTGCTGCTGGAAGGCGAGCGGCGCCTCGTGCGCCATCCCCGGCAGGTCCACGTGCATCGGGACGAGGAGCTGCTGCACAGCATCGAGCTGGTGGACGCCGACGGGCAGCGCGACTTCCTCGTGCTGCACCGGCCCCTGCAATTGCTCCTCTAGGAACAAGAATAGGGACAGACCCTATTTTGGGGGCTTGAGGAACCGCTCGAGGATATCGGGCGGGATGAAGTTGACGAGCTCGGTCTTGTCGGCCTCGACCAGCTCGACGTAGCGCTTGACGACGTCGGCCGGGTCGAGCTGGCCGACGGTGATGCGCTGCACGAGC
>DASPRB010000187.1:0-16612 GCA_035624675.1 Burkholderiales bacterium | reverse complement strand
TCTGACGGTTGGCTGCCATGAAGGCCGTTGCCGCGTGCGGCGCGGCCTCAGCCGCCGCCCTCGCGCATCAGCGGAATCAGGACCTGCCGGAAGGCCGCGTCCCACGCCGCATCGGCGCCGGGCGGCCAGGCCGCGCCAAGGCGCTCGCTCAACGTCTCGATGAATACCGCCCTGAAGTTGTCCAGATCCTTCGCCTCGAGCGCGTAGGGCTTGTGCGCGGCGCCAACCTTGTGCATGTGCGGTGCGATCGAACTCTTGTCCTCCGACAGCCGCGCCAACAGCGCCATCGTGCGCACCATCTTGTCGAGGTGCTTGGCATCGAGCCGGTGCGGAAACAGCCGACGGTATCCCGGGAAGCGCTCGAAGAAGCGGGCGTAAAACGCCTCGACGAACGCCACGTGGTCGCCGATGCTGTCCCAGGTCCGGGCGATCAATTCAGTATTCATGATTCTTTCCAAAGGTGGTCAGGCGTTCAGCCCGGCGAGCACGCGCAGGTGCTGTACGACGCTGCGGCCGAGCGCCGAGAGCGCGTAGCCGCCCTCCAGCACCGAGACGATGCGCCCGCCGGCGGTGCGATCGGCGACCTCCTTCACTTTCGCCGTGGCCCAGCCGTAGTCCGCGTCGCCGAGCCTGAGCATCGCCATGTCGTCCTCGGCGTGCGCGTCGAAGCCCGCGGAAAAGATGACGAGCTGCGGCTGGAAGGCTTCCAGCGCAGGGATCCAGGCCTCGCTCACCGCCTCGCGGAACTCCTTCGATCCGGCGCCCGCGGCGAGCGGCACGTTCACCATGTTGGGCGCCGGGTCCTCCGTGCCCGAGTACGGGTAGAAGGGGTGCTGGAAAGTCGAGGCCATGAGTACGTTCTCGTCGTGCGCGAAAATGTCCTCGGTGCCGTTGCCGTGGTGCACGTCGAAGTCGATGATCGCCACGCGCTCGACCCCGTGCGCGCGCACCGCGTGGCGCGCAGCCACCGCGACGTTGTTGAAGATGCAGAAGCCCATCGGGCGCGCTCGGCAGGCGTGGTGCCCGGGCGGGCGCACCGCGCAAAACGCGTTCTCCGCCTCGCCCGCGATCACCAGGTCGGTCGCGAGCACCGCGGCGCCGGCCGCGCGCAGCGCCGCCGCGAGGCTGTAGGGGTTCATCGCCGTGTCCGGATCGAGGTGCACGGTGCCGTGCGCCGGCGCCACCTCGCGGATCGCGCGCACGTACTCGAGAGGGTGCACGCGCGCGAGCGCATCGTCGCTCGCGAGCGGCGCCTCGTAGCGCGCCAGATACTGCGCCACGCCCGAGGCGATCAGCTGGTCCTCGATCGCACCGAGCCGCTCGGGACACTCCGGGTGGTGCGCGCCCATGTCGTGCTTGAGGCAGTCCGGATGCGTGATGAATGCGGTGGTCATGCGTGCAATCCTTCACGGAATCTTAGCCGAAAGCGCACCGCCGCTGCGAAAGCGCGCGAAGGCTTCGAGTACAATCCTCGCATGCTGCTCCAGCGCCAGCTCAAGCCCGCGGCGCACGCGCCGGCCGAGCGCGTGCTCGAAGCCGCGGGCCGCGTGATCCTCGGCAAGACCGTGCAGCTGCGCCTCGCGCTCGCCTGCCTGCTGGCGCGCGGCCACCTGCTGATCGAGGACCTGCCCGGGGTCGGCAAGACCACGCTCGCGCACGTGCTCGCCAAGTCGCTCGGTCTGCAATTCCAGCGCATCCAGTTCACCAGCGACATGCTGCCGGCCGACATCATCGGCGTGTCGGTGTACGAGCGCGAGTCGGGCGGCTTCAAGTTCCACCCCGGACCGATCTTCGCGCAGCTGATCCTCGCCGACGAGGTGAACCGCGCGACGCCCAAGACGCAGAGCGCGCTGCTCGAGGCGATGGAAGAGCACCAGGTGACCGCGGAAGGCGAGACGCGCAAGCTCCCCGAGCCCTTCTTCGTCATTGCGACGCAAAACCCTTCGGAGCAGGTCGGCACCTTCCCGCTGCCCGAATCGCAGCTCGATCGCTTCCTGATGAGGATCGAGCTCGGCTATCCCGGGCGCGACGCGGAGCGCGCGCTGCTTTCCGGAACCGACCGGCGCGACCTGCTCGCCGCGCTCGGGCCGTGCATGACGCCCGCCGAGCTCGCCAGCCTGCAGGCGAAGGCGCGCGCGGTGCATGTCGCCCCCGCGCTGCTCGACTACGTGCAGGCGATCGTCGCGCACACGCGACGCTCGCCGGACTACGCCGCGGGCCTCTCGCCGCGCGCCGCGCTCGCGCTGGTGCACGCGGCGCGCGCCTGGGCGCTGCTCGAGGGACGCGACAACGTGATTCCCGAGGACGTTCAGGCGGTGCTGCCGGGCGTGGCCGCGCACCGGCTGCGTCCGGCGCACGACGAGGCGCGCCGCGTCGACGTCGGCGCGCAGCTGCTCGCCGCGGTACCCGTTCCCTAGCCCTCGCCGGGCAGCTTCTGCTGCAGGAACTGCAGCACCGCGACCTCGTCGCGGCGCAGCGCCGGACCCGCGCGCCGCGTGCGACGTATCCTCTGCGCGGGCGGCTGCGGCACGGTCAGGCCGAGGAGGTAGGCGCGTACCAGCGTCGGGTGCACGTAGTACTTGCGGCACACGGCGCGCGTGTTGCCGAGGCGCTCGGCGACGGCGTCGATCGCGCGCACGACGTTGCGGTCGGCCTCGCGGCGGCTCGCCGCCGGACCCGCCGCGCGCAGCTCGATCGCCGCCAGCATGGTGCCGCCCCAGGTGCGGAAATCCTTGGCCGTCACCTCGCGCCCCGTGATCTCGCGCAGGTAGGCGTTCACGTCGTCGGAGGACACGGTCTGGCGCTTGCCCGCCTCGTCCAGGTACTGGAACAGCTCATGCCCGGGCAGGTCCTGGCAGCGCTGGATGATGCGCGCCAGGCGCGGGTCGGCGAGCGAGATCGAGTGCTCGACGCCGCTCTTGCCGCGGAAGCCGAAGCGTAGCAGCGCGCCTTCGACGTGCACGTGCTTGCGGCGTAGCGTGGTCAGGCCGAACGAGCGGTTCTCGCGCGCGTACTCGTCGTTGCCGACGCGGATCAGCGTCCTGTCGAGCAGGCGCACGACCGTCGCGAGCAGCTGGCGCCGCGACAGATCGGCCTGCCGCAGGTCGCGCTCGACGCGCTCGCGCACCAGCGGCAGCACCTCGCTGAACTCGAGCATGCGGCGGAATTTCGAGCGGTCGCGCGCCTCGCGGTACGACGGATGGTAGCGGTACTGCTTGCGGCCCCGCGCGTCGCGCGCCGTAGCCTGGATGTGGCCGTCGGGATCGGGACAGATCCACACCTCGGTCCACGCGGGCGGTATGGTGAGCGCGTTCAGGCGCCGCCTGAGCTTCGCGTCGGCGATGCGCGCGCCGTCCGGCGCGTAGTAGGCCCAGCCCTTGCCCGAGCGCTTGCGACGGATGCCGGCGACGCCGTCGGTGACGTAGCGCAGCCCGGCGCGCGCGGCCGCCTTGCGGTGCTCGCGCGCCCACTGCGACGCCATCGCGCCGGGTCCCCGGGGATCAGTCCGGGCGCGCGGCGAACTTCCCGCTGCCGCCGAGCAGCACCGCCAGGCCGCATACGAGCAGCAGCGCCGCGGTCTCGACCTGCCAGCCGCCGAACTTGTCGATCTGCAGCAGCGCCGCGCGATCCACGAGCACGATCGCGAAGACCATGTTGATCGTGATCAGCAGGCCGCCGATGCGCGAGAACATGCCGACGATCACGAGCAGGGGCCCTAGCACTTCGCCCAGGTACACGGCGAAGGCGAGCTCCATCGGCAGGCCCATCTTCGCCAGCATGCCGCCGATCCAGTCGAGCGCGGCGGGATGGAACACCTTGTAGACGCCGTGAAACAGCATTACGGTGCCGAGCATCAGCCGCAGCAGCAACTTGCCGATATCGTCGGCAAGGATGGGATTGAAGAACATCGGTGCACCTCCTCCTGCAGTTTGCAATGCCGCGAAGGATAGCCGAACTTGCGCCATCTCCGCAGGACGTCCGCCGCAGGTTTACAATCGCGTCACCCCGCCAAGGAAATATTTTGTCGTGGAAGTGCCGACCTTGGCCCTGGCTGTGCGCCGCGCTAGCGCGCGAATAGCGACGCGATCGTCGCCTGGATCGACTCGGCCGCGGCGTGCGGGTCGGGCGCATCGCGTACCGGCCGGCCGACAACGATGTAGTCGGCGCCGTTGGCGAAGGCCTGCGCAACGTCCACCGTGCGCTTCTGGTCGTCCTTCGGACGGTTCTCGGCCGGACGGATGCCGGGGGTCACCACCAGCAGTCGCGCGCCGAGCTCGGCCTTGATCCTGGGCGCCTCGAGTCCCGAGGCGATGACGCCGTCGCAGCCCGCCTCGGCGGCATGGCGCGCACGCGACAGCACGAGCGAAGCCACGTCGCCGGTCGCGCCCATCTCCGCCAGGTCGCTTGCATCGAAGCTGGTGAGCACGGTCACGGCGAGGATCTTCATGGCGCCCTTCTCGCCCGCCGCCGCCTGCATGATCGAGCGGTGCCCGTGCACGGTGAGGAACGCGGCGCCGCTCGCGCTCAGGTTGGCCGTCGCGCGCCGCACGGTCTCGGGGATGTCGTAGAGCTTCAGGTCGGCGAACACCTTGTTGCCGCGCGCCACCAGCCATTCGAGCAGCTCGAAGTAGCCGCCCGAGGTGAACAGCTCCAGGCCGATCTTGTAGAAGCGCACCGCGCCGCCCAGGCGCTCGACGAGCGCGCGCGCCTCGGCGGCCGTCGGCACGTCGAGCGCCACGATGAGACGCTCCTCGCGCGGTGGCGCCGCCCTCACGCGGGCCTCTCCGCCCGCGCGAGCTGGCGCAGCGTCAGGGCGAGGTCGGCATCGACGTGTCGCCAGTGCTGATCGTACGGGGCGGCGCCGTCGACCACCTGCGGGTCGAGCACGAAGGCCCGGTACATGTCGGCGAGCTTGATCGAGTCCGCCTCGCGCGCGAGCAGCCAGCCGTCCTTCTCGGTGCGCGCGGCCCAGCCGAGCGCCGCGGCGCGCTCGAGCACGCGTTCGCAGCGGTAGGGCAGCAGGCCGAGCTGCGCGCCGAGCCGCCCGATTCCCGGCACCTCGCCGTCGTGCTGCGCACGCGCCAGCGCCGCGAGCACCGCCACCGCATCGCGCAGGTCCTGGCCGGGCGCGCGCGCTCGCTCGCCGCGCGCCGCGCGGTAGCCGGGCAGCATCGCCGTGATCGCGGCGCCGAGCAGCACCACCAGCCACGACAGATAGAGCCACAGCAGGAAGATCGGCAGCGTGGCAAAGGCGCCGTAGATCATCGAGTAGGTCGGGAAATGCGCGATGTACAGCCCGAAGGCGCGCTTGGCGAGCTCGAACATGACGCTCGCCACCAGCCCGCCGGTGAGGGCATGGACGAGCTCGATCCTGCGGTACGGAACGACCACGTACAGCCAGGTGAAGGCAGCCAGCGTGAACGCGAACGGCAGCAGGCGCAACACGACTTCGGAGAACTCGCCGAGGGAAAGCACGCCGAGCGAGGCGCCGACCAGGAACGAGGTCATCGAGATGCTGGCGCCGATCAGGATCGGGCCGAGCGTGAGCACGCTCCAGTACATGATCAGGCGCTGCGCGAGCGGCCGGCGGCGCTGTACCCGGAACACGCGGTTCAGCACCTCGTCGATGGTGAGCATGAGCATCACCGCGGTGATCGCGAGGAACCCCAGACCGATCGCGGTGAGGCGCCCCGCCTTCTGCGTGAACGCGTTGATCTGGTCCGCGATCATCTGCACCCCGCTCGCGTCGGGCAGGAAGTGCTCGACCACGTAGCCCTGGAACGCACCGATCGCCTCGTCGAACGCCGGGAACGCGGTGCTCAGCGCGAGCGCGACCGTGACGAGCGGCACCAGCGCGAGCAGGGTGGTGAAAGTGAGGCTCCCGGCGGTCTGCAGACTGCGGCTCTCGACGAAGTGGTGCGCGGTGGCGGCGAGGAACTCGCCCGCCTCCCTGAACACGTTCTGCGACGGGACGCTCGCGGGCAGCGCCTCGGCGGCGGTCGAAGTCTCGGCCATGGTCTGCCGGTATGATACCCGCCCGTGGCCGAAATCCTGGTGCTCTACTACAGCGTCGGCGGCTCCGTGCGGCGCATGGCCGAGCTGATCGCCGACGGCATCGAGCGCGTGCCGGGCGCGCAGGCGCGGCTGCGCACCGTGCCGCGCGTCGCGCCGGCGACCGAGCTGGCGGCGCCGCCGGTGCCGCCCGAGGGCGCGCCCTACGCCGAGCTCGGCGATCTCCAGCGCTGCGCGGGGCTCGCGCTCGGAAGCCCGGCGCGCTTCGGCAACATCGCCGCACCGCTCAAGCATTTCCTCGAAGGCACGACGACGCTGTGGCACGCGGGCGCGCTCGCCGGCAAGCCGGCCTGCGTGTTCACATCCGCCGGCAGCCTGCACGGCGGGCACGAGACGACGCTCGTGTCGATGATGCTGCCGCTGCTGCATCACGGCATGCTGATCGTCGGACTGCCCTACACGCAACCCGAGCTGGATATCACGCGCGACGGCGGCACGCCCTACGGCGCGAGCCACTTCGCCGGCACCGCCGACGACCGGCCGGTCGCCGAGGCCGAGCGCGCGCTGTGCATCGCGCAAGGCAAGCGCCTGGCCGAGGCCGCGCTCAAGCTGTCGCGATGAAGCTCGCGCGCAGGGTCGCAGGCGGCTCGCTGGTCGCGCTCATCGCGCTGTGCCTCGCCTGGGAGCTGTGGCTCGCGCCGCTGCGCCCGGGCGGCTCGCTGATGGCGCTCAAGGCGCTGCCGCTCGCGCTGACGCTCCCCGGGATCCTCTCCGGCCGGCGCTACACGTATCAGTGGTCCGGCATGCTGATCCTCGGTTATTTCGCCGAGGGCGTGACGCGCGCCTTCGCCGAGCGCGGCCCGTCGCAGGCGCTCGCCGGCGCGGAGATTGCGCTCAGCCTCGCGTTCTTCGCCGCGGCGCTGGCGTACTCGCGGCTCTCTCGATCAGCCGCCTAGCGGCGGCGTACACCGGCACCTCGACCAGCCGTCCGCCGACGCGCGCGCGCTCCGCGCCGCGGGCGCGCGCCCGCTCGAACGCCGCGACGATGCGCCGCGCGCGGGCGAGCTCCGCCGACGCGGGCGTGAACGCGCGGTTGATCGCCGCGGCGTGCGCCGGAGCGACCAGGCTCTTCATGCGGTAACCGAGCGCCTTGGCGGCGCGCGCCTCGGCCTCGGCACCCTTCGCGTCGGAGAACGTATAGGGGCAGTCGATCGCCTCGACGCCGGCGGCGCGGCATTCCACGAGGAAGCGAGCGCGCGCGTAGGCGAGCTCGGCCGCGCCGCGCGTGCGCTCGGCGCCGAGGTCGGCGACCATGTCCTCGCTCGCCATGAGGAGCGCGCTGACGCGCGGGCTGGCGCGCGCGATCTCGCCCGCGCGCACCAGCCCGGCCGCCGACTCGACGTTCGGCACCAGCTCGACGCCGTGCGCGAGCGCGGCGAGCGCCTGCACCTGCTCCGGACGCGCGACCTTCGACATGAGCACGATGTCGGGCTGGCCGGCGAGCACTGCGGCCAGGTCCTCGCGGCCGCAGGTCTCGAGCGGATTGACGCGCACCGCGGCGAGCGCGCCGGCTGCGCGCCAGCGCGCGTACAGCGTCCGCGCGAGCGCGCGGGCCTTTTCCCGCAGTGCGGGCGGGGTGAAGTCCTCCAGCTCCTGGATCAGCACGTCGGCGCCCGAGCGCGCGGCAGCCTCCTGCGCGCGCTCGTCGGCGCCCGGCACGAACAGCCAGCTGCGGCGGGGGCGGCTCACGCGGCTTGCGCGCCGTGCACGTCTAGCGGCCGGGCAGCTGCGCGAGCGCCTGCTCGAGCTGCTCGGCCTCGCGCGTGAGGTTCTCTAGGCGCTCGACCTCGCGCGCGCGCTCGCGCGGGTTCGGGATGCCAGCCTTGAGTGCCGCCTTGGACTGCCGAATCTGCTCGTTCACCGCATCGAGCCGCCGCGTCAGGTCGTAGCGCTGGCGGCCGTCGCCGTAGCCGGCGTCGAAGGTGGCCGCGAGCGGGTCCGGGCAAACGGTCGGCCGGCCCTGACCCGCCCGGCCGATCGCGTAGCCGCGGTCGTAGGTGCAGAACGTCCTCAGGCCGGCGTCGCGGCCGGTCTGGTAGCGCTGCGCATCCGGCGCGACGCCGTACTCGGCGCAGGCACGCCGGTGGCTGCCGAGATACTCGAGCGGCCGCCCGCGCGCCCCGTCCTCGACGCCGATCGCGTACCAGTCGGCGCTCAGGCACTGGCTCTTGTTCATGCTGGCGCAGGCCGACAGAAGCAGCAGCAGAGGCAGCCAGGGCAGAGCCCTCGGTCGCGGCAGACGTCCCATACCCTCTTCTCCGATGTTCTTTATGGACGAGCGGCCGGGGAATGGTACTCGACGTCAGGGTGTATATAAACTGACATTCCCGTAAAGGAGGACCGTCATGACCTTCGCTTCTCTTCGCCTGTGGACCGCGCTTTCGCTCGTCGCTCTCACCCTCGCCGGCACCGCCCTTGCCGACCCCGGCGCCATGAGCTTCTTCGTCACCAGCTCCGGCTCCGGCAAAGGCGCCGACTTCGGCGGCCTGGCTGGCGCCGACCGGCACTGCCAGGCGCTCGCCACCGACGCGGGCGCCGGCCAGCGTACCTGGCACGCGTACCTGAGCACGCAGGGCCCGGGCGCCGTCGACGCGCGCAGCCGCATCGGCCAGGGCCCGTGGCAGAACGCGAAAGGCGTGGTCGTCGCGCGCAGCGTGCAGGAGCTGCACGGCGAGAACAACCTGACCAAGCAGACCGCGCTCACCGAGAAGGGCGAGGTGGTCAACGGGAGCGGCGACAAGCCGAACCGGCACGACATCCTCACCGGCTCGCAGCCCGACGGCACCGCCTACGCCGACGCCGCGGACCATACCTGCCGCAACTGGACGAGCAGCACCGACGGCAGCGCGCAGCTCGGCCACCACGACCGAATGGGCCTGCGCGACGACGCACCCTCGCGCTCGTGGAACTCCTCGCACCCGAGCCGCGGCTGCAGCGACGAGGCGCTACGCTCGACCGGCGGCGCGGGACTGCTGTACTGCTTCGCCGCGAACTGACGGGCGCCGCTCAACCGCGCACCGCGCGCTTCGCGGTGACCTCGATCTCGATGCGGATGCGCGGGTCGGCAAGGCGCGCCTCGATCATAGTCGCCGCCGGGCGCACCTCGCCGAACCAGCGGCGCAGCACCGGCCAGCAGCGCTCGAACTCCGCGGCCTCGCGCAAGATGTAGGTGACGCGCACGACGTCGCCGAGCGTCGCGTCCGCCTGCCCGAGCGCATGCGCGATGTTCTTCAGGCACTGCTCGGCCTGCGCGACCACGTCCTCGGCGATCGTCATGGTGGCGTAGTCGAAGCCGGTGGTGCCGGACACGAAGACCCAGTCGCCGTCGGCCACTGCGCGGGAGTAGCCGATGTCGCGCTCGAAGCTCGAGCCGGAGGAGATGAGCTTGCGGCTCACGCTGCCCTCACTGCGGGAGCACCCGCTCAATGCGCCGGTCGGGGATCAGCCAGACGAGCGCGACGAGCACGTAGAGCGCCTGCGACAGCCACTGCGACCAGGGTGCCGCCGCGATGGCGGCGAGGTAGGCCACGGGCGAGAGCTTGCCCTTCCAGTCGCCGCCTACCGCTCGCTTGAGCAGCGAGCCATCGCCCTGCGCGGAGATGATCAGCTGCTGCAGGATCCAGTAGGCGATCGCCGCCATCAGCAGCACCGCGCCGTACAGCGCCGTCGGCGCCGCGGCGAAATGGTTCTCGCCCATCCATCCGGTGGCGAAGGGAATGAGCGACAGCCAGAACAGCAGGTGCAGGTTGGCCCACAGGATCGCGCCGGTCACCTTGCCGCAGGCGTGCAGCATGTGGTGGTGGTTGTTCCAGTAGATGCCCAGGTACACGAAGCTCAGCACGTAGCTCAGAAACACGGGCAGCGAGGATGCCAACGCGGCGAAGCTGTCGCCGTGCGGCACCTTCAGCTCGAGCACCATGATCGTGATCAGGATCGCGATCACGCCGTCGCTGAACGCCTCCATCCTCTGCTTGCCCATCCGTCCCTCGTGCGCGCTCAGCCGTTTCCGCCCGCCTTGTCCGTCTTCAGGAGCCACGTGCCCAGCAGAGCGAGAGCGAGGGCCACGCCGCCGAGGAACGTCCAGAACCACACAAAGCCCCTCCCGTCCGCCCTCTGCGCGGGGTCGGCGATGTCGCCAAGCGACACGAAGCCGTAGATGGCGCCCGCGAAGCAGATCGCCGCGAACACCGTCGCGATCACCACGGCCATCTGCATCGAGATCCTCAAGGGGACTTCCCTCCCGGCAGGCTTAACTCGAGGAATACGGTACCCGGCACCGGATTGAAGCGGTATTCCGGGATCTCCCTGAAGCCGAGCGACGCGTACAACGCCTGGGCCTCCTTCATGTCGGGCAGCGTATCCAGCCGCAGGCGAGCGTAGCCGAGGCGCTGCGCGGCCGCAACGATGCCTTCGGCCAGCAAGCGGCCCGCACCTCGGCCGCGCGCGGATGGCCTGACATAGAGGCGCTTGACCTCGCCGATGCCGTCGGAGATCCGCCGCAATCCGATGCAGCCGAGATGGCCGCTGTTCTCCTTCGCCAGCAGAAAGGCTCCACCCGGCGGACCGTACTCGGCCGGCAGATGAGCGAGCTCGTGCCCCAGGTTCTGGAAGCACAGATCGACGTTCAGCGATGCCGCATACTCCTCGATCAGCGCGCGTGCCAAGCGCCACTGCTCCGCGGAGCGCGCTTTCACAAGGCGGAGCGTCACAGCTGCCTCGGAGTCGTGCTGGCCATGTCCACGAACCGACAGAGCGCCACGATCTCGCCGGGATTTAGCGCCCGGTCAGCGATCACCGCTCGTCGCGTCGCAGCCATTTTGTCACGAGCGCCGCCGCGAGCCGAGCCGCAACGATCGACGGGACCGAGAGCACGCCGAACACGATGATGCCGAGTGGCACGAGGTTCCCGGGTCCCTGCGAAAGGAGCATCCATGCGAACTGCCCGATGACGGGCAACACGCCCCAGCGCCAGGAGTGCTTCGGGCGGAAAAACGCGAGTGCGGCCGAAACCAGGCAGACGGCCGGGATCCCGACCGCAAAATACAGGCCCGAGTCCCAGGCTTCCCTTCGTCCCGACGCCCAGACGACGGCAATCCAGATCGCGGCGCCGGCGAGAACAGCGGCCACATACAGCCAACGATCATTCTTCATGCAAATTACGCATCGACCACGAGCTCGTAGTGCTCCACCGTCGGGAACGGGTCGTAGAAATGATGCAGCAGGGCCTTCCATTCCTGATACCGCGGCGACTCGCGGAACCCGACGACGTGGTCCTCGAGCGTCGCCCAGCGCACGAGCAAGGCGTAGCGGTTCGGCGCCTCGACGCACCGCTGCAGCTCCAGCGACTCGAACCCCGGCATCGACGAAATGATGTCCTTGGCCCTGGCAAACGCGCTTTCGAATGCGGCGGACTGGTCCGGAATCACGTTCAGCATCGCGATCTCCAGAATCATTGTCGGCTCAGGCCCCGGTACTAGGTGGGGGTCGCAAGCTTCAGGCCCACGATGCCGATGATGATGAGCGCGACGCTGATCAGCCGGGCAGCGTTGGCGGGTTCTCCGAGGAGCACGATGCCCAGTACCACGGTGCCCGCGGCCCCAACCCCGACCCAGATGCTGTATGCGGTGCCGACCGGTAGCGATTTCATGGCAACGCTCAGCAGCCAGACACTCATCACCATCGCGAAGACGGTCCCGATGGTAGGCCACAAGCGGCTGAATCCCTCGGTGTATTTCAGTCCGATGGCCCAGCCGACCTCAAACAGTCCCGCAACGACAAGAATGAACCAAGCCAAGTGCCCTCCCTTCGGAATTCAACCGCCTCCTTCGATCCTGATGCGGGCGAAGAACTGCGGAAGTTGCGTGGACAGGAGCCGGTCGATCTGCCCGGCCCTGGGCTGGAACACGAACGGGCGGCGCGGATAGATGCGGTCGTTCACCCAGTGCTCGGACCAGTCGGCGGTGGTGGCGACGCACTGCTCGGCGAATCCGGTGAGGCCGTAGCGCTCCTGCTGCTCCAGGCATCCCGATAGGAACACGTCCACGTACGACTGCACGATGGGGTATTTCTCGTCCGGCCGCGCGATGCTTGCCGGCCGGTTGACGTAGATCCAGATCTGTCCGTCCGGCGCCGATTGCACGCCCTGCTCGAGCGGCTTGGCGTCCTCGGACGGGACGCGCGCGCGGCAGTAGGAGCGCTCGCGCCTGTCCGTTGCGGCGAGCTCCGCCGCATCGACCCGGTAGATCACCGCGTTCAGCCGGCTTTGCCGGTCGGGCAGGACGCCGAGGAAGGTGGTGCTGAACCCGACCGACGCGCCGCGCGCGAACCAGCCGCGCTTGAAGCCTTCGATCTCCACCGGGTGGGCCGGGCCGGCGTGCGGCGAGGTGCGCTCGCGCGATTCGTCCTGCATGAGGCTGCCGTAGCCGACGATGTACTGGGAGCGGCTCGGGTCCGGAGCGGGGCCGCATTCACCGCCGGCGCCGTCGCCGAACGCCGGAGGCGCAACGGCCGCAAGCAGCAGCAGCGCGAGGAGTCGGGCGCGCTCAGGCGCCGCTCGAGACGATCTCGACATCGGGAATCCAGTTCCGCTTCCGGCGAGAAAGTCGGTGGTCCAGGCCTTCGCCGTCAAAGCTCGCCGGCGCTCGGCCGAGCAGCGCCGGGTCCACGCCCTCGAATGCGTTCACGCTGACCACCGCGTAGACGCGGCCGTCGATTCTGCTCGTGACGACCGGCACGACGCCGCATCTCGAGCAGACGTGGAAGTCCGCCGTCTTCGTGCCGAACGCGTAGGTGCTGACCAGAGAGCGATCCGCCACCGTGACCTTGAGCGAGCCGGTCGGGCAGGACGTCCATACGCCGCCGTGTTTCGTGCAGAACGAACAGGTACAGGCGCGTGCGGGTATGCGCGGCGGCTCGGGTTCCCAACGTAGGGAGAACCTGATGTTTCCGCAGTGGCAGCTTCCCGAAATCTGCATCGTTATTGCGCCCGTCCGCGTGCTTAGGAATCCGATTCGTCCGAGGCGGCGAGCGCAGGCAGTCCGTCGACGCTGCGCGCATTGTTCTCGCGGCGGTATGCAACCAGCCCTTGCGGGCCTCTCGTTTCGGCCCAGCGCGGCAGCGCCGCGCGCTCCTCGACCGCGGTGAAGGTCGGCACCCCGTAGCCGCAGGAGTCGCTTATCCGGCTCACTTCGACGTCGATGATCGCGCGCGCGCCGAGGTGCGCGGGAAAGCGCGCGTGCAGCTCGGGCCACTCGCCGGACGCCGGCGTGACGACGGTTCCTGACCCGTGCAGGCGCACGATCTTCGGCGGGCCTGAGAACGCGCAGAACATGAGCACGATGCGGCCGTTCTCGCGCAGGTGCGCGATCGTCTCGGCGCCGCTGCCGGTCAGATCGAGGTACGCCACCCGGCGCGGCCCGAGCACGCGCAGCGTGTCCAGGCCTTTGGGCGAGACGTTCACGTGCCCGTCCGCCGAGAGCGGCGCGCTGCCGACGAAGAACACCTTCTGATGCGCGAGCCAGGCGGCTAGCTCCGGCGCGATTTCTGCGTAGACCTTTCCCATCGTCCCGCGTCTCCTTAACTTCGCCGCGCACCGTAATGCTGCTGTGCCCACACGACGGTGGCGCGCGCTGCAGTTTCCGCCGCGATCGGCGCGGCCGTGAAGCGCTCGCGGTAGCGGCGGTCGTCCACCACGAACGGCTCGTTCCACTGGTACATCATCTCGTTCATCTCGCGCACGAGCGGGACGAACAGTCCGATTGCGCGCAACGCGACCCCGGGGATCCTGCTCACGTGGATCGGGCGCCCGAGCGCGTGCGCGAAGCGCGCGACCAGGTCGCGCAAGGTGCCGGCGCGCTGGCAGGGCAGCATCCAGGCGCGTCCGAGGGCGTCGGCATGCGCGCGCCCCAGCTGCGCCAGCCCCGCGGCCACGTCGGGGATGTAGTGATAGGTGTGCACGGCCTCGGGGTCGACCGGCGACCAGACCTCCTTGCCGGCGAGCACGCGCTTCCAGAAGAAATCGCCCAGGTAGGTGAGCGTGCCGCCCGGGCCGTAGAAATCGGAGGCGCGGCCGGCGACCGCGACCACCTGGCCCTTCCTGTGCGCATCGAGCAGCCGCTCTGCGGCGCGCGCGCGGACTTCGCCCTTCCTGCTGCACGGGTCGACCGGCGTGTCCTCGTTCAGCGGGCGCCCCTTCGGGCGCCCGAGCATGTACAGGTTGTCGAGCACCACGAGGCGCGCGCCCGCGCCGCCCGCCGCGGCGATCAGGTTGTCCAGCACGCGCGGCACCACCTCGGCCCACACGGCCGAGTCGTACGGCGGATTCATGCAGTGGTAGACGGTCTGCGCGCCCTCGCAGGCGCGCGCGCAGAAGCCCGCGTCGAGCGCGTCGCCCGGCAGCAGCTCGGCGCCGGGCGCCACCTCGCCGTGCGAGCGGCGCACGACGCGCACCCGCTTGCCCTCCTCGATCAGCTTCGCCGCGAGCGGCGCGCCGACCTGCCCTGCGCCGAAGACGACGTGCAGCGGCCGCGGCTCCGCGTTCGCGCCCGGCGCCAATGCGTCAACGCCCCATGTCCGCGGCGAGGTGCGGCTTCTTCGCGTCCGGGAGCTTCTGCCAGTCCGGGTAGTACTCCCGCTGCTTGCTGACGATGCTCTGCATGTTCGCCGTCGCCCAGCCTTCCGAGTCGTCTGTCTTGCTCACCCACTTGCAGTCGTCGACGTCGCTCTTGAAGCTCGGGATGTCGAGCTCCGCCGGCGGCACCGGCTCAAGCGCGAAGCGGGCCTTCCACAAGCCCATGCGCGGCGATATCTGCGCATAGTAGGTCTTTCCGGCGGCCACGTCCGCGCTCATGAACTCCGCGCTCTCGCCGATCGCCATGAAGAGGTGTTGGCCGGGATCGAGGTCGTAGGCGATGCGCGTCTTCGCCGCGAGGATACCGATCAGCGACGGGAAGTTGTCTTTCACCTCGAATACGCTCGACTGGACGGCGAAGCCCACGCCCGAGGGGCGCATGAACACGATGCGCGCCTTGCCGGGGGGCGGCGCCGCGGAAACGGTCTCGGGCGCGACCGCCTGCATGTGGACGACGTTTCCCGCGCAGCCGCCGATCAGCAGCGCGAGCGTGGCAAGAACGGCGGCGAACGATCCCCGCCCGAGTTGCTTGCGTTTCATGTCCCCCCCTTTTCGCCCCGCGGTCACGCGGGCTGCGCCATGCTACAGCTGGTGCTGCGGGTTAAGCTTATGCATTTTGCTCTGAAGTCGGTTCAGCGCGCTCACATAGGCCTTCGCGGAGGCGACGATGACGTCGGTGTCCGCGCCCACGCCGTTGACCACCCGCCCGCCCTTCGCCAGGCGCACCGTCACCTCGCCCTGTGACTCGGTGCCCTGCGTGACCGCGTTCACCGAGTAGAGCAGCAGCTCCGCCCCGCTCTTCGCGATCGACTCGATCGCCTTGAACGTGGCGTCGACCGGTCCGTCGCCCTGCGCCTCCGCCCGGCGCTCGGCGCCGCCTTCGGCGAGCACCACGCTAGCATGCGGGCGCTCGCCCATGCCGCTCGCCTGGCTCATGGTGACCAGCTGCCATTGCTCGTCGCTCGCCGCGCCGGCTTCCTGCGACACCAGTGCCTGCAGGTCCTCGTCGAAGATATCGGCCTTCTTGTCCGCGAGGTCCTTGAAGCGCTGGAAGGCCTTGTTGTACGCGTCCTCGGAGTCGAGCTCGATGCCGATCTCCTTCAGGCGCTGCTTGAACGCATTCCTGCCCGAGAGCTTGCCGAGCACGATCTTGTTGGTGGTCCAGCCGACGTCCTCGGCCGTCATGATCTCGTAGGTCTGGCGCGCCTTGAGCACGCCGTCCTGGTGGATGCCCGAGGCGTGCGCGAAGGCGTTCGCCCCCACCACCGCCTTGTTCGGCTGCACCACGAAGCCAGTGATCTGGCTCACCAGGCGCGAGGTCGGCACGATCTGCGTGGTGTCGATTCCCGTCTCGAGGTGGAAGAAGTCGTTGCGCGTCCTCACCGCCATCACCACTTCCTCGAGCGAGGTGTTGCCCGCGCGCTCGCCCAGGCCGTTTATGGTGCACTCGATCTGGCGCGCGCCGCCGATCATCACCGCGGCGAGCGAGTTGGCGACCGCCATTCCAAGGTCGTTGTGGCAGTGCACGCTCCACACCGCCTTGTCCGAGTTCGGAACTCTCTCGCGCAGCCGCTTGATGAACTCGCCGAACTGCTGCGGCACCGCGTAGCCGACCGTGTCCGGGACGTTGATCGTGGTGGCGCCCTCCTTGATCACCGCCTCGAGCACGCGGCACAGGAAGTCCGGCTCAGAGCGGCTGCCGTCCTCGGGCGAGAACTCGACGTCGGGGCAGGCGTTCTTCGCGTAGCGCACCGACAGGCGCGCCTGCTCGAGCACCTGCTCGGGGCTCATGCGCAGCTTCTTCTCCATGTGCAGCGCGCTGGTGGCGATGAAGGTGTGGATACGCCAGCGCTTGGCGTCCTTGAGCGCGTCGATGCCGCGCTGAATGTCGCGGTCGTTCGCGCGGCACAG
>DASPRB010000172.1:0-4980 GCA_035624675.1 Burkholderiales bacterium | reverse complement strand
GCCGGTCTCGCCACGCGCGGCGCCTCGCTCGTGCGCAACGCGCGCCTGAAGGCGCGCTCGAGCCTGCAGAGCGCGATCGGCGTCAAGCACCCGCGCATCGCGCAGAAGGCGCAGGGCGCGATCGCCGGCTCGTTCAACACGCGCGAGTTCTTCCATGGGCGCACCGCCGTGGCGCTGCGCTCGGTGAAGTGGCTGTTCATCGCCGGCGCGTTCGTGCTGCCCGCGGCATTGCTCGCGGCAGGGTTTTTGACCCCGGCGTTTATTGTTCAATTCGCCGGCCTGATGGCCGAGCGCTGGTTCTTCTTCGCGCAGGCGAACCATCCGCAGAATCTTTACTACCAGGCGGTGTCTTGAGACAGGAGAGCGCGCGTATTTTTGCTGCGCCGCGGCTTGCCTCGCATGACAGCGCTGGTATATTAACGAACTCTAATATTTCCCTGCTCGCAGCCGGGTTTTAACTGCGGTCAAGAGCGGACGGACACGAGGTGGTATAAGCCCATGACCACCACCGAACGAAAGGAATCGACGCAATGAACTTCGACAAGGAACTCGACGCCCGCGGACTCAACTGCCCGTTGCCGATCCTGCGCGCCAAGAAATCGCTCACCGAAATGCAGTCCGGCCAGGTGCTCAAGATCCTCGCCACCGACCCGGGCTCGGTCAAGGACTTCCAGGCCTTCGCCAAGCAGACCGGCAACGAGCTGCTCGAGCACTCTGCGGCGAACAAGGAATTCACCTTCTTCATGAAGCGCAAGTAAGCAGGAGCGGCCGTGGCGACTTACGCCGAGATGCAGGAGATTTTCGACGATATTCGTAGCGATTTTCGTTACGAGCACGAGCTGAACGGCTGCCTGAACTGCGGCATCTGCACGGCGACCTGCCCCTCGGCGCACTTCTACGACTACAGCCCGCGCGAGATCGTGCAGCTGTTGTGGACCGAGAACGTCGAGCAGATCTACGACGCGATGCAGGAGAAGATCTGGGCCTGCGCGCAGTGCATGACCTGCGCGGCGCGCTGCCCGTTCAAGAACTCGCCGGGCGGCCTGGTCGCCATCATGCGCGAGGTCGCGATCAAGCACGGCTTCCAGTCGGCGAAGGACGTGCTGCGCCCCTTCGGCCGCGTGATGCTGAAGCTCATCACCACCGGCAACCAGCTCTCGCCGGACATGATCCAGCCGGACCACTTCCCGGACTGGGGTCCCAACATCCAGAAGGTGGAAGGCGACCTGAAGACCCTGCGCAAGGCGATCCCGATGAAGACGCTGCAGACCACGGATACCGCGTGGCAGGTGGCGCTCAAGACCTCGGTCGAGATGTACACGATCTGGGAGATGACCGGCGTGCTGAAGCAGCTCGAGACGATGGACGAGAACCTGTTCGACGTCATCGAGGACTTCATCGACGAGAAGCGCGAGGAATACGACGAGATGCTCGAGGAGCAGGAGGAGGGCAAATGAGCGGAATCGCGGGGCACGGAGAGTTCTTCCAGCCGACCGACCTGTCGGCGGCTGACGCGGAAAAGGCCACGGCCTGGGTGAGAAAGCAGGTCGACCGGCGCTCGATCGACCTCGGCGAGCGCATGGACGACGTGCGCGAGCATATGTGGGAGCTGGAGAAGGAGGGCGAGATCATCGTCCACCGCGTCACCGACGCGCACCAGCCGAGGATGGTGAAGACGCTGTTCGGCTGGGACAAGAAGATCCCGACCATGCAGCTCTGGCACCACAAGAGCTGCGGCCAGTGCGGCAACATCCCGGGCTATCCCACGTCGCTCTTGTGGACCATGAACAACCTGGGCATGCAGCCGGGCCGCGACTACCTGGACGAGACCGACCAGACCTCGTGCACTGCCTGGAACTACCACGGCTCGGGCATTGGCAATGTCGAGTCGCTTGCCGCGGTGTTCCTGCGAAACTTCCACCAGGCCTACGTCTCGGGCAAGCGAGTGGGCCACGGCGCCGGCCATTTCTACCCGCTCGTGCATTGCGGCACCTCTTTCGGCAATTACAAGGAAGTTCGCAAGTACCTGATCGAGAACGCCACGCTGCGCGAGCGGGTGAAGAAGATCCTCGGCAAGCTCGGGCGCCTGGTCGACGGCAAGCTGGTGATCCCCGAGGAGATCGTGCACTACTCCGAGTGGGTGCACGTCATGCGCAATGACATCGCGACGAAGCTGCAGAAGATCGACGTCTCGGATCTGCGCGTCACGGTGCACATGGCCTGCCACTACTCGAAGATGGTGCACGAGGACGCGATCTACGACCCCGAGGTGCTCGACGGCAACCGCGCCGCGGTCGGCACGTCGATGGCCGCCGCGCTCGGCGCGCAGGTGATCGATTACTCGACCTGGTACGACTGCTGCGGCTTCGGTTTCCGCCACATCATCTCGGAGCGCGAGTTCACGCGCTCCTTCACCATCGAGCGCAAGATCAAGGTGGCGCAGGAGGAGGCGAATGCGGACGTGATGCTCGGCATCGACACCGGCTGCGTCACCACCATGGACAAGAACCAGTGGATCGGCCGCGCGCACGAGAAGCAGTACTCGATGCCGATCATGGCCGACATCCAGTTCGCGGCGCTCGCCTGCGGCGCGGACCCCTTCAAGATCGTGCAGCTGCAGTGGCACGCGAGCCCCTGCGAGGACGTGGTCGAGAAGATGGGCATCTCCTGGGGCGAGTCGAAGAAGCGCTTCGAGGAGTACCTGAAGGAAGTCAAGGCCGGCAAGATCGAGTACCTGTACAACCCCGAGCTCGCGCTGAGCGCGTAACGCAATGAACGACACGATACTGGTGGTCGGCGCAGGGCCGACCGGGCTCGCTGCGGCGCACGGCGCCGCGTCGGTGGGCCGCAAGGTGGTGCTGGTGGAGAAGACCGACCGGCTCGGCGGCGCGCCGATCCACTCCGGCTACGCGAAGCTCGTGCCCTCGGGCGAATGGGCCAAGGATGCCATCGGGCGGATGATCGAACGCGTCGAGAAGAATTCCCTGGTAACCGTTTTCAAGGAAGCCAAGGTCGTCAAACTCGAGGGCGAGCATGGCAGTTTCAGCGCGACCCTGTCCAACGGCCAGACGGTGAAGGCGGCGGCGGTCGTGCTCGGCACCGGCTTCACGCACTTCGACTCGATCAACAAGCCCGAGTGGGGCTTCGGCACCTTCGAGGACGTGGTCACCACGACCCAGGTCGAGCAGATGGTCGGCGCGCACAAGATCGCCTGCCCCTCGGACGGGCGCACGCCCGAGCGCGTCGCGATCCTGCTGTGCGTGGGCTCGCGCGACCGGCAGATCGGACGCGAGTGGTGCTCCAAGATCTGCTGCACGGTGTCAACTAACCTGGCGATGGAGATCAAGGAGCTCTCGCCGAAGACGGACGTGTACATCTATTACATGGACATCCGCACCTTCGGCCTGTACGAGGACAAGTTCTACTGGAAGTCGCAGGAGGAGTTCGGCACCAAGTTCGTCAAGGCGCGCATCGCCGAAGTGACCATCGCGCCGGACGGCAAGAGGCTGCTGGTGAAGGGCGAAGACACGCTGGTCAAGCGCCCGATCGTGATCCCGTTCGATCTGGTCGTGCACGCGATCGGCATGGATCCGAACGAGGACAACCCCGAGATCGCCAAGGTGTTCGGCGTCGGCCTCGAGAGCCACGGCTTCCTCGAGCGCGGCGAGCACTACACGAGCTCGTTCTCCTCGACGCGGCCGGGCATCTACGTCGGCGGCTCGGCGCTCGGGCCGGAGGACATCGACACCTGCGTGTCGCACGGCCTGGCGATGGCGATGCGCGCGGTCGGGGACCTGGCGGCGCTCGAGCGCAAGGCCGCCTGAGCGGCCGCACGGCGATGCTGCAGCTCGACGCCGGGCGCTTCGCGAAGCATTTCTCGGAGTTCGTCGCGCTCGCCGACGCGGGGCCCGGGCTCGCGGCCTACGTCGCGCTGCTCGAGGCTAAGCACCGGCTGTTCGCCGGGCTGCTGGCGGCGCCGCAGCGCGTCGACCTCGGCGCCGCCGAGTCGCTGCTCGACTCGGTGTTCACCGCGCGCCGCAAGCTCTACCCGGTGCTCGAGGCGCTCGGCGCGGCGGCACTGTCCGAGCGCGTGGCGCGGCTGCTTTCCGGCGAGGCGACGATCGACGCGTTCTGCGACTCGCTCGACTATCCGCAGGAGCGCGCGGCGCAACGCAAGCTGCGCGGCGCGGCGCGCGACTTCGCCGCCGAGCTGCTGCACTTCGCCGACCCGCAGGCGCACCCGCTCATGACGCGCTGGGTGTGGGACGCCTCCTCGGGCAGCGGGGCGCTGCGCGAGATGATGAACGCGGAGCATGCCGGTGCCATGGACCACGCCGCGGCGCGCGGCTGGATGTACGAGCGCTTCGGCGAGCAGGGCATCTGGCGCGAGCAGCACTGGCTCGCCGACCTGGTGCTGGCGATGGCCTACGTGGGCTACTTCCGCGCCATGACCGGCGGCGTGCTCGGCTCGGATTTCACGCGCGCGAGCACGCCCGACGAGCAGCTGCGCAAGCTGCTCGGCGTCGACGGCGGCGCCCGCTCGCGGGTGAGGAAGTCTTCCGCGACGATTCACTAGGAAACGCGAATGCCAATTCACGAAAAGTCTCTCATCGATCCGAACCAGGTCCTGACCGCCGAGAAGCTGGTGGTCGAGGGCGTCGACGTGTCGGGACACTGGAACACGATGATCCTGCCGCGCACGGTGCCCGACTACGATGCGGACTTCCAGAACGAGATCCGCGCCCTGCCGGGCGGCGAGAACGTGCACCGCTGCTGGCAGTGCGGCTCGTGCACCAACTCCTGCACCATGTACGCGATCAACACCGACTTCAACCCGCGCTACTGGATCTACTGCACCAACCTCGGCCTGCAGTCGGAGATCGTCAAGGACAAGGACATCATCTGGCAGTGCGTGTCGTGCAACAAGTGCACCAACATCTGCCCGAAGGACGTGCGCCCCGAGGGCGTGATGAAGGCGCT
>DASPRB010000146.1:0-14964 GCA_035624675.1 Burkholderiales bacterium | reverse complement strand
GTGCTGCTCGCGCAGGGGCGGCGCGAGGCCGGGCAGCGCATCGAGCGCGAATTCGAGCGTATCGGCGCGCTCGTGACGCGCGATCTGCAGGGGTATCCGACGCTGCAGCGCAGGCTGCTCGAGGAAATCACGCGCGTCGAGGAAGACTACAAGAAGTGCGGCGAGGTCCCGCCGCCGGCTCCAGACTGGATCGAGGCGGTTGCCGCGGTCGCCAAGATCAAGACCGGGGGCGGCGAGGTCGTGCAGAAGATTCTGGACGACATCCGCACGTCTATCGCGAGCATCCACGACAAGGCGCTCGCCGAATACCGCCGCGCCTACCAGGCGCGGCACAGCATCCTGGAGGGCTTCATGCCCTACTGGCGCACGCTCGACAAGAACATGAAGCAGGTCGAAAAGAGCATGACCGGGCTGCAGGCGAGCGCTTCGACGGTCGACGCCCATATGGACGCCTACAAGGAGATCGCCGCCGCGAGCGACAAGGCGGAGTCCCTGCTGACCCATTCGGCGTTCACGCAGTTCGTGAGCGCCTTGCTGGTCGTGGCCGTGGCGCTGGGCGGCGCGTTCGTCAACTTCAAGCTGATCGCGCTGCCGATGTCCGAGATGGTCGGCGCGAGCGACTACCTGACCGCGTCGCTGCGCACCTCCGAGGTGGCTGCGCTGGTCATCATCCTCGTCGAGGCGTCGATGGGCCTGTTCCTGATGGAATCGCTGCGCATCACGCACCTGTTTCCGCGCATCGCGAACCTGGAAGACCGCATGCGCCGGCGCATGGTATGGATCTCGCTCGCGCTGCTCGTGACGCTCGGCTGCGTCGAGGCGGCCCTGGCGCTCATGCGCGACACGCTGATCGCCGACAAGCAGGCGCTGCTGCAGTCGCTCGCGACGGTTCCCGCAGCGGTCAACGAGGGACTGCTCGGTCGCATCCCGACCGCGGGCCAGATGATCCTCGGGTTCATCCTGCCGCTCGCGCTCGCCTTCGTGGCGGTGCCGCTCGAGTCGTTCATTCATTCGGCGCGCACGGTCGGCGGCGCGTTGCTGGTGAACTTGGTGCGCAGCGCGGCGTTCCTGCTGCGGCTGCTCGGCAATATCGCGCGGCAGGGCTCGCGCGCGCTGGTGCACGCCTACGACGTCCTGATCGTGCTGCCGCTGCTCGCCGAGCGCGTGCTGCGCTCGGCGCGCGGCCGCGAGTCCGCCTCGGCGCGGCGCACGGTCGACGCTCCGGAAAAGATCGCCACCACCTTCTGAGCGGGAGGACACCGGCCATGATTCATCGCGTCCTGCTTGCGACCCTGGCGCTCGCCGGCCTCGCGCTCGGCGCCACCGGCTGCGTCGACCAGCGCAGCCACGCCAACGCCGTCTACATGCTCGTGGACGACTCCGGCACCTACGTGCACGAGGTCGGAAAGGCGAAGCTCATCATCAACTACCTGCTCGGCACGCTGCAGCCCGGCGACACGCTGGCAGTCGCCAAGCTGCGCAGCCGCAGCTTCACCGAGAAGGACATCATCGCCAAGGCGACCTTCGACGTGCGCCCGAGCGAGGCCAACAGCCAGAAGCGCGCGTTCCGCGACAAGGTCGCGGCGTCCCTTAGCAATGTCAGCGGCTCGGCCTACACCGACATCACCGGCGGCCTGATCCAGGGCGCCGAGTTCCTGAACGAGACCGGTGCCGGCACGAAGACGATCATCATCTTCTCCGACATGCAGGAGGAGCTGGACAAGGTGACGGTGCGCAATTTCCCGATCAAGCTGAACAACATTCGGGTCATCGCGGTCAACGTGACCAAGCTCAACACCGACAACATCGATCCGCGGCGCTACCTCGGCCGGCTCGACGCGTGGCAAAAGCGCGTCGAGGCGGCCGGCGCTTCCGAATGGCGGGTGATCAACAACATCGAGCGGCTGGACGGGATCTTCGCCAAGAGCTAGCCGTCATCCCCTGGCGACGTGCCAGACGCGCTTGAAGCCGTCGCCGGTCTTGTCGCCCGGCTTCTTGTCCTTGTGCCAGAAGTAGAGCGGCTTGCCCTTGTAAGCCCACTGCATCTTGCCGTCGGCGCGCTGAACGAAGCCGTAGTCGCCCGACGCGGACTCTGAAGCGCTCGCCAGGAACGGCGGCCAGTTCTTGGCGCAGGCGCCGGTGCATTCGCTCTTGCCCGAGTCGGCCTTGTCCTTGTCGAACGTGTACAGCGTCATTCCATTGTCGCCGGTCAGCACGCCGTGTTTCGCTTCCGGCACAGCAGCGCGCGCAGGACCGGCAAGTGCGCCGAGCGAGGCGGCAATGGCAAAGGACGCGAGGACGCGAGTTGCAGAAAGTTTCATGTCAGTCTCCAGGTTGAAATGACAACGCTAGAGACAAACAGTCACCGGCTCCAGTTCATTCCACCCTTGCGCGGAGTCGGGCGAAGCGCGCCTGCCGGCTTACATGCTGCGCCGGTACTGGCCGCCGACTTCGAACAGCGCGTGCGTGATCTGCCCGAGCGAGCAGACGCGCACGGCGTCCATGAGGACTTCGAACACGTTCCCGTTCGCGCCAGCGGCGCGCTTGAGCCGCTCCAGCATGGCCGGCGCGTCCTTTGCGTGGCGCTGCTGGAACTCGTGCAGGCGCTTGAGCTGGCCGCGCTTCTCGGCTTCGGTCGAGCGGATCAGCTCGAGCTTGTGCGGCTGCTCGTCGCCCTGCGGGTTCCTGAATGTGTTCACCCCGACGATCGGGTACGAGCCATCGTGCTTCCTGTGCTCGTAGACGAGCGACTCCTCCTGAATCTTGCCCCGCTGGTAGCCGGTCTCCATGGCGCCGAGCACTCCGCCGCGCGCCGATAATGCCTCGAACTCCTTCAGCACCGCCTCCTCGACGAGGTCGGTAAGCGCCTCGATGACGAACGAGCCCTGGTTCGGGTTCTCGTTCTTGGCGAGACCCCATTCCTTGTTGATGACGAGCTGGATCGCCATCGCGCGGCGCACCGACTCCTCGGTGGGCGTGGTGATCGCCTCGTCGTAGGCGTTGGTGTGCAGCGAGTTGGTGTTGTCGTACGACGAGATCAGCGCCTGCAGCGTGGTGCGAATGTCGTTGAACGCGACCTCCTGTGCGTGCAGCGAGCGCCCGCTCGTCTGCGAATGAAACTTCAGCTTCTGGCTGCGCTCGTTCGCGCCGTAGCGCTCGCGCATCGCGACCGCCCAGATGCGCCGCGCGACGCGCCCGAGCACCGCGTACTCCGGGTCCATCCCGTAGCTGAAGAAGAAGGACAGGTTCGGCGCGAAGTCGTCGATGTGCATGCCGCGCGCGAGGTAGGCTTCGACGAAGGTGAAGCCGTTGGCGAGCGTGAAAGCGAGCTGGCTGATCGGGTTCGCACCGGCCTCGGCGATGTGGTAGCCAGAAATCGACACCGAGTAGAAGTTCTTGACGCCGTGGTGGATGAACCACTCCTGGATATCGCCCATCACCTTGAGCGAGAACTCGGTCGAGAAGATGCAGGTGTTCTGCCCCTGGTCTTCCTTCAGGATGTCGGCCTGCACCGTGCCGCGCACGGTGGCGAGCGTCCATTCGCGGATCTTCTCGGCCTCGTCCTCGGTCGGTTGACGGCCGTTGTCTCGCACGAACTTCTCGATCTGCTGGTCGATCGCGCTGTTGAAGAACATCGCGAGGATGGTCGGCGCGGGCCCGTTGATCGTCATCGACACCGAGGTACTGGGTGAGCACAGGTCGAAGCCCGAGTACAGCACTTTCATGTCCTCGAGCGTGGCGATCGACACGCCCGAGTTGCCCACCTTGCCGTAGATGTCCGGACGCTCGTCGGGATCGAAGCCGTACAGCGTCACCGAGTCGAACGCCGTCGACAGGCGCTTCGCCGGCATGTCCTTCGAGAGCAGGTGGAAGCGCTTGTTGGTGCGGAATGCGTCGCCCTCGCCGGCGAACATGCGCGTCGGATCCTCGTTCTCGCGCTTGAAGGCGAACACGCCCCCAGTGAACGGAAACGAGCCCGGCACGTTCTCGGCGAGCTGCCAGCGCAGGATCTCGCCGTGGTCCTCGTACCTCGGCAGCGCGACCTTGGGCACGTGCGTGCCCGAGAGCGTAGTGTGCGTGAGGCGCGTACGCAGCTCCTTGCCGCGGATCTTCACCACGTACTCGTCGCCCGAATACGCCTTCTGCGTCTCCGGCCACTGATCGACGAGCTTCTTCGCGCGCGCATCCAGGCGCGCGTTCTTCTCTTCGATCAGCGAGTCGAGCTCGCGTGCGTCCTTGCCCGCCTTGAGGAGCATCGCCTTCGCGCCGATCAGCTGCTGGCGCTCGCGCGCAAGCTGCGCCTGCGCGCGCGCCTGTGCGTGATAGCCGCGCACGGATTCCGCGATCTCGGCGAGGTAGCGCTGGCGCTTCGCGGGAATGACGACCGCGATGCTCGAGGACAGCTTGGACGCGGGCTTCGGCAGCCTGCCCGGCGCGAGCGCGAGGCCCTTTCCGGCCAGCCGCGCGGCGACGGCCTGGTACAGCGCGGTGACACCGTCGTCGTTGAAGCGCGCGGCCACCGTGCCGTAGACCGGCATGTCCTCGGACGCGCGCTTGAAAGCCTCGCGGTTCCTCTGCACCTGCTTTCTCACGTCGCGCAGCGCGTCCTCGGCGCCCTTGCGATCGAACTTGTTGATCGCCACGAAATCGGCGAAGTCGAGCATGTCGATCTTCTCGAGCTGGCTCGCCGCGCCGTACTCCGGGGTCATTACGTACAGCGTCGCGTCCGCGTGCGGCACGATCGCGGCGTCGCCCTGGCCGATGCCGGAGGTCTCGACCACGACGAGGTCGTACCCCGCCGCGCGGCAGGCCGCGATCGCCTCGGGCAGGCAGCCGGCGATCTCGGCGCCCGAGGTCCGCGTGGCGAGCGAGCGCATGAACACCTTGTCTCCCTGGATCGCGTTCATGCGGATGCGGTCGCCGAGCAGCGCGCCGCCGGTCTTGCGCCGCGACGGGTCGACCGCGAGCAGCGCGATTTTCAGGCGGTCGTCCTGGTCGAGCCTAAAGCGGCGCACCAGCTCGTCGGTGAGCGAGCTCTTTCCGGCGCCGCCGGTGCCGGTGACGCCGAGCACCGGCGCGCGGCGCTTTTCGGCTTTCTCGAGAATTCCCTTCCTCAGGGACTCGGGCAACGTTCCCAGCTCGAACCCGGTGATGATTTGCGCGAGCGCACGGCGCTCGCCCGCCTCGAGCGCGCGCAGGTCGCGTGGCGCGTACTGCGACGGGTCGAAGTCGCAGCGCGCCAGCATGTCGTTGATCATGCCCTGCAGGCCCATCTTCTGCCCGTCCTCGGGCGAGTAGATGCGGGCCACGCCGTAGCCCTCGAGCAGCCCGATCTCCTCGGGCACGATGACGCCGCCTCCGCCGCCGAATACGCGGATGTGCTCGCCGCCGCGCGCGCGCAGCAGGTCGAGCAGGTACTTGAAGTACTCGATGTGCCCGCCCTGGTAGGAGGACACCGCGACGCCCTGCACGTCCTCGTCGAGCGCGGCGCTCACCACTTCCTCGACCGAGCGGTTGTGCCCGAGGTGGATCACCTCGGCGCCGGAGGCCTGCAGGATGCGCCGCATGATGTTGATCGACGCGTCGTGCCCGTCGAACAGGCTCGCCGCGGTGACGAAACGGATCTTGTGCTTGGCCTTGTAGACCAGTTTGTTCGAGTCGGAGAGGTCGGTCACGGGGCCTCCGGGGGAGCGGCCAGCCTACTTGACGTTTACGTAAACGTCAATTGCGGTAGGACGGGTCCTTCGCATCGACGATGCGCTGCAGCGCCGCGAATACATCCTCGCACACGCGCTTCTCGCCCGGACCGGACTCGCGCACCGCCTGCTCGAACACTTCGGGCCGGATGGGGTTGAGCGCGCCGGCGCTCGCCGCCGCCACCTGCACGTCGCAGGCTCGCTGCAGCGTCCACAGCATCATGAACGCCTCGGGTACCGACGGCCCCCAGGCGAGCAGGCCGTGGTTGCGCAGGATCACGGCCCGCTTGTCGCCGACGTCGGCGACCAGGCGCGCCTTCTCGGCCGGGTCGACGGTGACGCCCTCGAAGTCGTGATACGCGACCCGGCCGTGGAGCTGCGCGGCGTAGAAGTTGGTCGGCGAAAGGCCCTCTTTCAGGCTCGCGACCGCCATGCCGGTGGTGGTGTGCGTATGCATCACGCAGTGAGCGTCGGCGAGCGCGCCGTGCAGGGCCGAGTGGATCACGAAGCCCGCGCGGTTCACGGGCCAGCGCGTTTCGCGCACCGGGTTCCCTTCGATGTCGATCAGCACCAGGCTCGAGGCGCCGATCTCGCGGTAATGCAGCCCGAACGGGTTGATCAGGAACAGGCGCTCGTCGCTTCCGTCCGGCGCCGGGACTCTGACCGTGATGTGATTGAAAATCATCTCGGTCCAGCCGAGATGGTCGAAGATGCGGTACGCGGCGGCGAGCTGCAAGCGCGCTGCACGCTCCACCTGCGACGGGGGAAGATCCTGCGCGGCACGCGGCGCACGTTGCCAGTAGATGGTCATGGTGCGCCCGGATAGGTCGGTTCGCGCGGATGCCTTTTATGAAATATTATGCGCCTGTCGTCTGCCTCCGGTAAACGGGTGCGGATGCGTGCCGGTGGCACTCACGTGTCCCGCCGCATTCGCAGGAGGACCGCAGGCGACGACGGCGGTTGCGGTCGTCATGCGTTCCCTGGCCGCATCCATTTAGGGGCGTGCGCGAGCGCGCCCCTTTTCTTTTTCAGGTCGGCGGCGCCTAGCGCCGCGCCTGGCCAAGCATCTCCGCGCGCGCGTCGAGGATCTCCCTCGACCAGCGGCTCTCGATAAAGCCGAGCACCGCCCGGATCTCGTCGTCGGAGAGCCTGTCCGCGAAGGCGGGCATGTCGCTTTGATAGCCTGCGGGCGCGTACGGCGGCACCAAGCCGTGCTTGGTGATCTCGAACAGCACGCGATCGGGGTGATGCCAGGTGTGGCCGCTGGCGTCGTGTGGCGGCGCGGGAAGACGGCCGTTCGAAAGACGGCGGCGCCAGTCGGGTTGCCCTTCCAGGTTGGCGCCGTGACAGGACGCGCAATGCTGCGCGTAGAGCTTCTGTCCCAGCGCCAGCGTCGCCGCGTCGCGCGGCAACCGCTGCGCGGCGTCGTCGCCGCATGCGGCGAGCGCCGCGCCGAGCGCGAGAGCGCCCCATGCCGCGATGCGAGCGCTTGCCCTGCGTCGACGCGTCATCCGATCCTGCCGAGGGCCGGGAACACTTGCAGCAGCCAGGCGCTAAAGGCGGTGAGCTTGCCGGTCATCAGCGCCACCCCCATCGCCACCATGACCAGCGCAGCCGCTGTCTGCAATGCGCGTCCAGCGACGCGCAGCCGCTTCCAGCGCCCGGTCATATCGTGCAGGAACAGCGCCGACAGCAGGAACGGCACGGCAAGGCCCAGCGAGTACGCGCCCAGAAGCTCGATCCCCGCCGTGCTCGAGTCGGCGACCGCGGCCACCGCGAGAATCGCGCCGAGAATCGGACCGATGCACGGGCTCCAGCCGAACGCGAACGCGAGCCCGAGCGCGAAGCCGGACAGAGGACTCCCCGAGACCGCATGGACGTGGAAATGGAAGCCGCGCTGCAGAAACGCAAGCTTGCTCGTCCCAAGGAGCATCGCCAGGCCGAACAGCGCGACCAGCGCTCCCCCGGCAACGCCGGCCTCGTAGCGGTAATGGAGCAGCAGCCGGCCGAGCACCGATGCGCTCGCGCCAAGTGTGATGAACACCGCCGTGAATCCGAGAATGAAGTAGCCGCTCAGCAGCGCGGCCGAGGCGCGCGACCCGATGTCGGTCGGAGCGTCCCGTACATGCCGGTGCAGCGACTGGCCCGCGACATACGAAAGATACGCGGGGACCAGCGGCAGCACGCAAGGCGACAGGAACGAAACCACTCCCGCCGCGAACGCGGTCGTCAGCCCGAGCGCGGCGGGATCGCCCACGGCGCGCGTTCCACCGGCAATCGAGAGATGTCAGCCCCCGGTCTGCGTAGCGGGATAGCCCGCCTCGTTTAGCGCCTTCGCCAACTCGCCGAAGCTGTGCGCCGTGTTCACCCGTACGCGCTTGCTCGGCAGATCCACCTGCACCTCGGCGTTCGGGTCGACCTGCTTCACCGTGCGCGTCACGACGCCGACGCAATGGTTGCAGGTCATGTCTTTCACGTTCATCTCGATCATGGCGATGCTCCTTGGCGCGAACCAGAACAGCAGGCAGACTAGACCTTCCAATGCTCAGAAGGTCAAGCCGATTCTGGCCTCCGGCGCACGCACGGCGCTTGACGCAAGTCAACCCGGGCGATCTCGGGATGTGGCCTCATGCAAGTCATGGGCAAGAACGCACGTCGGCGGCGCGCCGCGCAAGCCGCAGCGGCCGCGCCTCAGCCTTCGAACGGACCGGGCGCCAAGACGATCGCGTTCGCGGCCGGCGGTGCGCTCGCCGTGGCGCTCGTCGTGGCGCTGCTCAGCTCGCCGGGACCGTCGAGCGCGAGCCTCACCGCTTCGGCGAATGGCGATCACGGCAAGGCGCTCTATGGTCAGTACTGCGCCTCGTGCCACGGCTCGAACGGACAGGGCGAGTTCAACTGGATGAACCGCGAGCGCGGCGCGCCCGCGCTCGACAGCAGCGGCCACGCCTGGCACCACGAGGACGCACAGCTCGTCAGCATGATCCTCGACAAGCCCGTAGCGGATTCGCGCATGCCGGCCTGGCGCGGAATTCTCAGCCGCGACGACGCGATCGACCTGGTCGCCTATATCAAGACGCTGTGGACTCCGTTCATCCTGGCCAACTGCCAGGGCGCGAAGCACATGGCGTGCACGTCCGGGCACTGACGGCGCCGGTAGAGCCGGCGCCGCTCGCATTTGGCGCCCTTATCCGCCGCGCAGCTGCTCGCGTTGCTCCTTTGTGAGCACGGCGTCGATCTTCTTGCGCGTCTCGAGATTGTTCTCGAACATCGACTTGCGCATGGCCGACATCGTGTCGTAGGCCTGCTTCAGCGCGCCATCGTCAGCTTTGCCGGAGGCATAGAGCTCGCGCATCTTCCATCCCTGCTCGTGCATCTTGCCCATCAGCTCCCAGCGCTGGTGCGCGCTGTCCTGCAGGATCTTGTCGATCTTCGCCCGCTGCTCGTCGGTCAGCTTCAGGTGTTCCCAGCCGTAGCCGTAGCCGCCGCAGCCGCCCGGGCCGTAACCGCCCATCATGCCCGGACCCATGCCGGAGCCGCGGCCGTAACCGCGGCCGTAGCCGGGACCCATGCCGTAGCCCGGCCCGTAGCCACCATAGCCACCCATCATCCCCGGGCCGTAGCCGCCGTAGCCGCCCATCATTCCCGGGCCCATGCCGTAGCCCGGCCCGTAGCCGGGGTTGTCGTAGGGATCGCCCGCCGAGGCCTGCGGCATCGCGGCGGCAAGACCGAGGCTGGCCACGACGGCCACCATGGCATTGCGGACAAAAGCTCTCGAGACTTTCATGATGAATCTCCTTTACCGTTTGTCAGACTGCTCTTGAATGACTGATTTCGCATTGACTGTTCGACCCGTACTGCCGAGTCGCGGTCGCACTCAACGACTCTGGTCCGACTTCTTGCCCTCGAAGTCACTGTGATCAATCTCGCCGCGCGCGGCGGCGCGAGCGGCTCAATCGAGCCGGCGCAGGGAGCGGGCGTGGTAGGGAAGCGGTGGCGCTGGGTCGCGCCGCACCATGGCACGCGACAGCGTCGCGATTGCGGGAGGCACGACTCGTGCCTCTCGTGAGGGCACAAGGAGATAGTTCGGAGACACCGCCGGCAGCGGCGCGATCGCCGGCACAGCGAAGGCTTGTGCGTCGATGCTCGCGCAGCAGTTTGCCTCTCCGGTATGCCCGTGCGCGGCGTCGGCCGCGGCATGGCTGTCCACCGGAGCAGCTACCACGTCGCAGAGCGGCGTAAGGAGCAGGAACAGCGCAGCGAGCATCATGCTCGCTGTTCGCAGCAGCTTACCGAGGTGGTTCGATCGAACTCTGCAGGTGCGTGCCATGCGAGTCGTGTCAGGCAATGTTCCAATCCTGGCGCGTGTCATGCTATCGCGGTGCCGCCGGCGAGGTTTGACCCAAGTCAACCCCGGTCCGTGCCACGGGCGCAGAAGTAAACTGAACATGGGCCACACCCTGTTCCTTCCTACGGTGGTAAGGTCAATGGACGGCCCCATGCTTGACCTTCCAATAATGGGAACCCGCAGGCTGCGGGATCGGTCTTAATCAATGGATACACGCCATGTCTACTTCCCTCGCAGCGCGCGCCGGTAGCGCGGCACCCGAATCCCCCGCGGAAGGCCTACGCCTGCCGATCGCCGGCATGACCTGCGCTTCGTGCGTGGCGCGCGTGGAAAAAGCGCTGAGCGCCGTCCCCGGCGTACAAAGCGCGTCGGTCAACCTTGCAACCGAGGCGGCGACGATCAAGATCGCGTCTCCGGTCACGATGGAAGCGCTCGCCAAGGCGGTCCAGCGCGCCGGTTACGAGATCGCGCACGAGGAACGCGACCTCGCGATCCGCGGCATGACCTGCGCGAGCTGCGTCGCGCGCGTGGAAAAGGCGCTCGGCAAGGTTCCGGGCGTGCTCTCGGCGAGCGTCAACCTCGCCACCGAGCGCGCGCACGTCGTGGCGGTGGCGGGGACCGGCCTCGACAAGCTGCGCATGGCGGTCGAGGCCGCCGGCTACGAGGCGGACGCCGCCGATCTCGAGAAAGCCGGCGCCGCCGCCGTCGCGCGCGGACTGCCCGACTGGTGGCCCGTCGCGCTTTCCGCGCTGCTCACGCTGCCGCTCGTCGCGCCGATGGTGGGTCTCGCCGTCGGCGCGCACTGGGCGCCGCCGGGCTGGCTGCAGCTCGCGCTCGCGACACCGGTGCAATTCTGGCTTGGCGGGCGGTTCTACCGCGCCGGCTGGAAAGCGGTGAAGGCGTTTACCGGAAACATGGACCTGCTGGTCGCGCTCGGGACGAGCGCCGCCTACGGGCTGTCTCTGTATCACCTTGCCTCGGGCACCGCGGGCGCGCACGAGCTGTACTTCGAAACGTCGGCGGCGCTGATCACGTTCATCCTGCTCGGCAAGTGGCTCGAGGCGCGCGCCAAGCGGCAGACGACCGAAGCGATCCGGGCACTGAATGCGCTGCGCCCCGACCGTGCGCTCGTGCGTCGAGGCGGAAAGGACGTCGAGGTGGCGCTCGAGTCGGTCGTAGTGGGCGATCTCGTCGTCGTGCGTCCGGGCGAGCGCGTACCGGTGGACGGCGAGATTCGCGAAGGACGCAGCCACGTCGACGAGTCGCTCATCACGGGCGAGAGCCTGCCGGTCGCCAAGGGAGTGGGCGAGCGCGTCACCGGCGGGTCGATCAACGCGGACGGCCTGCTGCTGGTGGAGACGCGCGCGGTCGGCGCCGAGACGACGCTCGCGCGCATCATCCGGCTGGTCGAGAACGCGCAGGCTGCCAAGGCGCCGATCCAGCGCATCGTGGACCGGGTGAGCGCGGTATTCGTGCCGGTCGTGCTCGGCATTGCGCTCGTCACCCTGATCGGGTGGGGCATCGCGACTGGAAACTGGACGTCGGCCATCCTCTACGCGGTCGCAGTGATGGTAATCGCCTGCCCGTGCGCGCTCGGCCTTGCCACGCCGACGGCGATCATGGCGGGCACCGGCGTCGCCGCGCGCCACGGCATTCTCATCAAGGACGCGGAAGCCCTCGAGATCGCGCACGCGATCACGACCGTGGCTTTCGATAAGACGGGCACGCTCACGGAAGGCCGCCCGCAGCTGCTTGCCATCGAGCCGCTGGCGGTCGAGCCGCGCGAGCTGCTGCGGCTCGCGGCGGGGCTGCAGCAGGGCAGCCAGCATCCGCTCGCGCGCGCCGTCATGGAGAAGGCCGCGGCGGAACGTATCGATGTGCCCGCCGCGAGCGACGCCAAGGCGCTGCCCGGCCGCGGCGTGCAGGCGTCGGTCGAGGGGCGCACGCTGTATCTCGGCAGCTCGCGGCTGATGCAGGAGCTCGGCGCCGACACGGCCGCGCTCGCTGAGCGCGCGCAAGCGCTCGCGCGCGAAGGGCGCTCGATTTCCTGGCTCGCGGCGGAAGCGAGAGGGGCGCGCAGCCTGCTCGGCTTGCTTGCCTTCGGCGACGCGGTGAAGGCTGGCGCGCGCGAGGCGATCGCCGCGCTGCACGCGCACGGCGTGAAGACCGTGCTGCTCACCGGCGACAACCGCGGCAGCGCCGAGGCCGCCGCGCGCGCGCTGGGCATCGACGAGGTGAAGGCCGAAGTGCTCCCCGCGGACAAGGCGCAGGCAGTGTCCGCGCTGCGCGGCAAGGACAAGGTCGTGGCGATGGTCGGCGACGGCATCAACGACGCGCCGGCACTCGCCGCTGCCGATGTCGGCATCGCCATGGCCACCGGCACCGACGTGGCGATGCACACCGCGGGCGTCACGCTGATGCGCGGCGACCCGAACCTCGTCGCCGACGCGATCAGCGTGTCGCGCCGCACCTACAGCAAGATCCGCCAGAACCTGTTCTGGGCGTTCTTCTACAACGTCGTGGGCATCCCGCTCGCGGCATTCGGATTCCTCAACCCGATCATCGCCGGTGCTGCGATGGCTTTCAGCAGCGTGAGCGTCGTCACCAACGCGCTCTTGCTGCGCCGCTGGCGGCCCACCGGAGGCTAGGCATGGACATGACGACGAGCATGAACATCGGCGAGGCCGCGAGGCATTCCGGCGTATCGGCGAAGATGATCCGCCACTACGAGGAGATCGGGCTGATCCCCAAGGCCTCGCGCAGCTACTCCAACTACCGCACCTACTCGGGCAAGGACGTCCACACGCTGCGCTTCATCCGCCAGGCGCGCAGCCTGGGTTTCTCGATCAAGCAGATCGAGCAGCTGCTCGGCCTGTGGCGCAACCAGCGCCGGCCGAGCGGCAAGGTGAAGGCGCTCGCGCTCGCGCACATCGCCGAGCTCGACGCGCGTATCTCCGAGCTGGAAGCGATGAAACGCACGCTCGGCGCGCTCGCCGCGCACTGCCACGGCGACGACCGGCCGGAGTGCCCGATCCTCGACCGGCTCGCGGGGTGACGATCAAGCGCGAAGGTCGCGCAGCACTTCGCGCGCGCAGTTGTGTCCCGGCGCGCCGCTCACGCCCCCGCCCGGATGCGCGCCTGAGCCGCAAAGATACAGGCCCTTCAACGGCGCGCGGTAATCGGCGTGGCCAAGCAGCGGGCGCGCCGCCCACAGCTGGTCCAGCGTAAGCGCGCCGTGGAAGATGTCACCCGCGGTGAGGTTGAACTCGCGCTCGAGGTCGGCGGGCGAGAGCGCGCTATGCGCGATGACGCTCGCGCGGAAGCCCGGCGCGTGCGACTCGACGACGTCGAAGATGCGGCGAATCGCCTCGTCCTTGCGTGCGCCCCAGTCGGCACCGGGATCGAAGTGCTGGCAAAACAGGCTCGCCACGTGCGCCCCGCGCGGCGCGAGCGAGTCGTCCAGCGTGCTCGGGATGACCATCTCGACGATAGGCGCGCGCGCCACGCCTTCGGCGCGCGCATCGAGGTAGGCGCGGTCCATGTATTCGAGCGCCGGCGCGAGAATGATGCCCGAGGCGAGGTGCGGACCCGGCTCGGGCAGGCAGGCAAAGCGCGGCAGCGCGGAAAGCGCCACGTTCATGCGGAAGCTCGCCGAGCCGCACTGGTAGCGCTCGACGCGCGCGCGGAATTCTGTCGACAGCAGCCCCGGTTCGACGAGGCGCAGATACAGGCGCTTCGGATCGACGTTTGCGACGATCGCGCGCGCCGCAAGCTCGGTGCCGTCCTCGAGCGCGAGCGTGCCGCGCCCGATCCTCGCCACGGGCGCGTCGCAGCGGATCTCGACGCCGAGGCGCCGCGCTTCGGCCGCGAGCGCCTCGCTGATCGCGCCCATCCCACCGAGCGCGTGGCCCCAGGCGCCGCGCTGGCCGTTCACCTCGCCGAACGAATGGTGCAGCAGCACGTAGGCGCTGCCCGGATGGAACGGACTCGCGTAATGGCCGACCACCGCGTCGAAGCCGTACGCCGCCTTGATGCCATCGGACTCGAACCAGCTCTCGAGCATCTCGGCGGCGCTGCGCGCGAAGAGCGCGAGCAGGTCGCGCCCACCTTCCATGTCCAGCCGCCGCAGGAGCCGCGCCGTGCGCAACGCGCGCCACAGATCCACCACGCCGCCGCCGGCGTTCGGCGGGGTCTCGAGCGCGAGCGCGCGCAGCACGTCGCTCACGCGCTCGAGCATGGCGTGGTAGGCGGGCAGCCGCTCGGCGTCGCGCGCGGAGAACCTGGCGAGCTCGCGCTGCGTCGCCGCGAGGCCGCCGCCGACCTTGAGATACTCGTTCTCCGACAGCGGCAGGAAGTTGGCGAGCGGCCGCTCGACGATTCGCAGTCCGTGCTCGGCGAGCCGCAACTCGCGGATCACCTTCGACTGCAGCAGGCTCACCGTGTAGGCGGCAACCGAGTTGCGAAATCCCGGATGGAACTCCTCGGTGACCGCCGCGCCGCCGACCACGTGCCGGCGCTCGAGCACCATGACCTTGAGCCCCGCCCGCGCGAGGTAGCAGGCGCACACCAGGCCGTTGTGGCCGGCGCCCACCAACAGCGCGTCGTAGCGCGTCATCCGCCGCGGGCGCGACGGCGCTCGACGAGCTTCAGCATCGTGGCGAGCGTGATCGAGCGGAAGGTAGCCTTGGCGATCTCGTCGATCTCGGCGAGCACCACGCCGAGCGCTTCCTCGACCTCGTGCGGCGCGGCGCTGCCGTCGGACGCGGCACGCCGGCGCGCGCCCTTTGCCGGCGCGCGGCGCGGCGCGCTGATGTCCTCGAACAGCTCGATCACGTCCATGAGCGTCAACCGCTTGGCGTTGCCGGCGAAGCGGTAGCCGCCGCCCACGCCGCGCACCGCGCCCACCAGCCCGGCGCGGCCGAG
>DASPRB010000011.1:0-6922 GCA_035624675.1 Burkholderiales bacterium | reverse complement strand
GTCGTTCAACACGCGCGCCGACCGCATGGCGGAGATCCTGAACGACCCGACGGTGCTGATCGGCCTCGGAGACGGCGGCGCGCACCTCGACATGCTGTGCGACGCGGGCTACCCGAGCTACGTGCTCGGCACCTGGGTGCGCGAACGAAAGGTGCTCACGCTCGAAGAGGCGGTGCGCCGCATGACCTCCGACCCGGCCGACTTCTTCGGCATCCGGGACCGCGGCCGCGTCGCGCCGGGGCTCGCGGCCGACCTCGTGCTGTTCGACCCGGCGACGGTAGGATCGGCGGGGCGTCCCGAGCGCGTCTACGACCTGCCGGGCGGCGCGAAGAGGATGGTGATGCGCTCGCGCGGCATCGAGCTGACGCTCGTCAACGGGGTGCCGACCTGGGAGCGCGGCGCGCTCACCGGCGCCGCGGCGGGCGCCGTGCTGCGCTCCTGAGCGGCGCGCGGGCGGGAACGCCGCGCGGCCGCGCGACATCCAATCGCGGCATCATGGCCGCCAATCCCGAAAGTGCTTTCGCCGAACTGATGCGGCGCCACAACCAGCGCCTCTATCGGACCGCGCGCGCGATCCTGCGCGACGACGCCGAAGCCGAGGACGCGCTGCAGGAGGCCTACGTGCAGGCGTACCGCGCGCTGCCGGGCTTCCGCGGCGATGCGCAGCTCTCGACCTGGCTGGTACGCATCGTGGCGAACGAGGCGCTCGGCCGGCTGCGCAAGCGCCGGCGCGGCGCGCAGGTGATCGCGCTCGACGCGGACGCGGACGTCGCGGAGGTGCCCATGGACCCGGACAACGCAGCGCAGCCCGAGCGCGCCGCCGAGCGCGCGCAGAGCCGGCGCCTGATCGAGGCGAGGATCGACGCGCTGCCGGAAGCGTTCCGCGCCGTGTTCGTGCTGCGCGCGGTGGAAGAGCTCTCGGTCGAGGAGACCGCCGCGGCGCTCGGCATCCCCGCGGCCACGGTGCGCACGCGCTACTTCCGCGCGCGGGCGCTGCTGCGCGAGGCGCTCGCGCGCGAGCTCGACCTCGCGCTCGAGGACGCGTACGCCTTCGCCGGCGCGCGCTGCGACCGCATCGTGGCGCGCGTGCTCGCGCGCCTCGCCTCACTTCGCGCCGACGCCGTAGCCGAACACCAGTCGCGCGGCGAGCAGCCCTCCGGCGGCGAGGCAGGCGAGCCCGGCTAGCGACAGCGCGAGCGCACCGGTCGCGGGCTGCGGCGCGGCCCAGGGCTGGCGCAGCAGCAGGCTGCCGAGAAACAACACCGCGGCGGCGGACATCGCGCTCAGGTGCCAGACGACGGTCTTCGATGCGGGATGGTCCTGCGGGACGCGCATGAACTCGTAGAAGCCCGTCGCGACGGCGGGCAGCGCCATGACGAGGCCGGCGGCGAGGCAGCCGTAGCCGAGCGGCCACCAGCGCGCGCTCTCCGTATAGAGCCCGAGCGCGTCCCAGCCGACCGAGGTCGTCCACAGCGCGACCGGGAAGTGCGCGAACAGCGGGTGCAGCGGATGGCGCACGCGCTCAGGCGCTCAACAAGAACCCGAGCAGCACCAGGAAGCCGATGACCGCGAGCGCGCCGTGCAGCACGACCACGCCCCCGGGCAGCGGCTGGCCGCGCAGGTGCTTGCCGAGGAACATGTACGCGCCGCCGAGCGCCGCAACGACGAAGATCGCGACCGAGATCCATGGCAGGGAAGAGCTGCCCGCCGCAAGCCCCAGCGCGCCGACGATGAGCAGAACGAGCGCCGCGGCCGCGACCAGCCCGTGCACCAGCGCGAGCGCGGTGGGCGGCCGCTCCCGGCCGCCGCGGCGGAAGTGAAAGACGGCGAGCGTCAGGCCGCCCAGCGCGGCCACCGCGAACAGGATTGCGGACCAGATGAACATCTTGCGCCTCCGTGGTGGTTTGGGCGCGAGATTGGATGAAGCGCGGAGCCGTGACGTTCCCGGCGTCTTTGTTTTGCAGCATGATCTCGATTCCACATCGCTGCCCGCCGATCCATGGACACGACGCAATTGAAGGAAGGGCTGCGCCGCCCGGGCGTGGCGGCGGCGCTCGGTGCGGCGCTCCTCTTCGGCGCGGCGACGCCGTTCGCGAAGCAGCTGCTCGCCGCGATGGATCCCTGGCTGCTCGCGGGGCTGCTGTACCTCGGCTCGGGCGCCGGGCTTACGCTCTATCGCCGCGCCGTGCGCGCGCCGCGCGTGCGGCTGCCGCGCGATCAGCTCGCCTGGTTCGCCGGTGCGGTCGCCGCCGGCGGGGTCGTAGGACCGGTGCTGCTGATGACCGGGCTGTCGCGGATTCCCGCCTCCGACGCGTCACTGCTGCTCACGTCGGAAGGCATGTTCACCGCGCTGCTCGCGTGGTTCGCGTTCAAGGAGAACTTCGACCGCCGCATCGCGCTCGGCATGTGCCTGATCGTGGCCGGCGCTGCGGTGCTCGGCTGGCCGGGGCAGGCGCGCTTTGCCGGGCTTTGGCCGACGCTCGCGGTGCTCGGCGCGTGCTTCGCGTGGGGCATCGACAACAACCTCACGCGCAAGGTGGCGCTTGCGGACGCGACCTGGATCGCGTCCGTAAAAGGGCTCGTTGCCGGCTGCGTCAACTTCGGCCTCGCGCTCTCGATGGGCGCCGCGCTGCCCGCGCCGTCGAAGATCGGGCTCACGCTCGCGCTCGGTTTCGCCGCCTACGGCGTGAGCCTGGCGCTGTTCGTGGTGGGGCTACGCCATCTCGGCACGGCGCGCGCGGGCGCGTATTTCTCGACGGCGCCGTTCCTGGGCGCGCTGCTCGCGCTCGCGCTCGGCGAGCCGGTCACGGCGCAGCTCGCCGCGGCCGGCGCGCTCACCGCGCTCGGGGTCTGGCTCACCGTCACCGAGCGGCACGAGCACGAGCACGAACACGAGGAGCTGTGGCACGAGCACGAGCACATGCACGACGAGCATCACCGGCACGAGCATCCGGCCGGCACGGCCGTCGCGGACAGCCACACGCATTGGCACCGCCACGCGCCGCTCAGGCACAGCCATGCGCACGTGCCGGACGCGCACCACCGCCACGAGCATTGAGCCCGCGGCGGCTCAGGCCCGTCAGCGACTCGGGTCGTCCCCCGTGCGCGTCAGCCCGTGGCGCGCGAAGATGGCGTCGACCTTCTCCGGAATGCGCGGCCCGGTGCCGATCTCGCGGTCGAGGTCGGCGAATAGGCGCGCCGCACCGCGCTTCGACGTGATCGAGAGCATTTCGCCGCCTCCCGGGCCCCAGCGGAAGCTGTGCGGCGTGCCGGCGGGAAAGTGCACGAGCGTTCCCGCGAGCGCGGTGCGCGCCTCGCCTTCGGACGCTATGAAGTCGACACTCCCTTTTATGACGTAGAAGGCTTCGTCCCAGGGATGATAGTGCGGCAGCGGCCCGCTTCCCTCGACGCCCCGCTGAAGGAATATCTCGTAGCTCCCGGTGGCGTCGCCGGAGGCGAGGACCGTGATGTCCTCGCGGGCGACTTTGAGGGCACGGGGATAATCGTGTGCGTCGACGCTGAATGGCCTCGCGCTCATCGTCCGTCTCCTTGCTGACTACGCGACGCCTTCGACGAAGCGCATGTCGCGCTCGGCCGAGTCGCCGAGCGCATCGAGCGCCTTCTTGTAGGCCGGCGTCTGGTACGCCGCGTACGCCTTTTCGAGGCTGTCGAACTCGACCACGATGGTGCGCTGCTTCAGGCCGGCCTCCATGGTCTTCGCGGCGTTTCCTCGCACGAGAAAACGGCCGCCCGCCGCCGCGACCGCCGGGCCGGCGAGCCTGGCGTAGGCGGCGAGCTTTTCCGGATCCTTGACCGAGCGGTAGCACACGACGCAGTAGCCCTTGGGCATGGAAGATTCCTTTCGTGGTTCGGGAAGGTATTGGCCGCATCATCATCGCATGGGTTGACGAGCATCAGAATATCGCGTCGGCGCCGTGAGCGGCCTCGTTAGCCAGCAGCGGGCTTTCGTCCGCGTACTTTGCTAAGCTCCTCACAACGTGATTCGCACGCGTATTTGCGAGCTGCTGGGAGTCCGGTATCCGATCGCCCTCGGGGGCATGGGCAGCGGCCAGACGCGCCCCGAATTGGTCGCGGCCGTCAGCGAGGCCGGCGGATTTGGCGCATTCGGGTGTTTCCAGCTGACTGGCGACCGGATCCGCGACGTGGCGCATGCGATCAGAGAGCGGACCAGGAATCCTTTTGCCCTTAATTTCCTGATGTTCGCGGTCGACGAGAGCGGTTACGCCGCCGCGTTGAAGGAAAAGCCCGCAGCCATCGCCTTGGCGTGGCCTCGGCCCGAGCAGGATCTGAAGCCCTACATCGATCGTGCTCATGATGCGGGATGCAAGATCACTTTGATGGCCGGCAGCGTGCCCGAGGCGGAACGCGGCGCCGCAGCCGGCGCGGACGTGATCATCGCGCAGGGAACCGAAGCCGGGGGCCACGTCGGATGGATGGGGACCATGGTCCTGACTCCGATGATCGTGGACGCCGTAGCCCCGATTCCTGTCCTGGCTGCAGGCGGGATCGCGGACGGCCGAGGTCTCGCCGCCGCACTCGCGCTCGGAGCCGATGGAGTGCTGCTCGGGACCCGGTTCCTGGCGAGCAACGAGTCGCCACTGCACGAGAATTTCAAACGGGCAATCGTCGAAAGCGACGGTCACGATACGGTGCTCACGGAGATTCCGGATGTCGCGGCGGGCAACGTCTGGCCGGGGGCGATGTCCCGTGCGCAACGAAACCGTTTCGTCGAGCGCTGGATGGGCCGCGAGTGGGCCCTGCGTCAGCACCGAGCGGCAGCGCTTGCGAAGCTGCGCGAAGCTCAAAAGTCCGGCGACGCGGCCGAAGCGCCGTTGTCGTTTGGGCAGGATGCGGGATTGATCAAGGAGATCCTTCCAGTCGCCGAAATCATTCGACGCATCGCCGCCGAGGCCGAGGACATCGTGGCTAAACGATTGAGCGTTCTTGTTAAGTAGACAACTATGACCTATCGCGATCATCTGATTACGTCCGCAGAGCAGCTGCGGGCTCTCTACGGCGAGAAATCAAAGGTGGCGGTCATCAAGGAGATCGACCACATCAGCAGCGGCTACCGCAAGCTCATCGAAGCCGCGCCTTTCGTGGCGGTCGCGACAGCCGGACCGGAAGGTCTCGATTGCTCGCCCAAGGGCGATGCGCCGGGCTTCGTCCGCGTCATCGACGACAAGACCCTCGCGCTGCCGGATCGGCCCGGCAATAACCGGATCGATGGATTCACCAACATCCTGCGCGATCCGCGAATCGCGCTGCTGTTCCTCATTCCGGGCGTGGGCGAGACGCTGCGCGTGAACGGCCGCGCCTCGATCACGGTCGACCCCGAGCTGATGCAGGGCTTTGCGGTCGACGGCAAGCTGCCGCGCTGCGTGCTGGTCGTTCATGTCGAGCGCATCTACTTCCATTGCTCGAAGGCGATCGTGCGCGCCAGGCTGTGGGACGAAGCGGCTAAGCTCGACCGCAACAGCCTTCCCTCCACGGGCACGCTCATCGCGGAGCTCAGCCGGGGCGAGCTCGGGGGTGAAGCCTACGACCGCGAAGCGCCGGAAAGGATCAAGGCGGCGCTCTACTGATTCAAAGGAGTCCGCCATGAGCAAGGACGCAGTACTGCACAATGTCGACGCGCGCGGCGTAGCCACCGTGCTCCTCAACCGCCCCGAGGTGAACAATGCCTACGACGACGCCGTCATCCGGGGGCTGCTCGGCGCGATGGACGAGCTGGGCGCGCGCGGCGGGCTGCGCGTCGTCGTCCTGCGCGGCGCGGGCAAACACTTCCAGGCGGGCGCGGATCTGAACTGGATCCGGCGCGTTGCGGCGCAGTCGGCGGAAGAGAACGAGCGCGCCTCGCGCGCCACCGCCGAGGCCGTGCGTCGGCTGAACGAGCTCCCGGTGCCGACGATCGCCCTGGTGCAAGGGGGCTGCTTCGGCGGGGGAACCGGCATCGTGGCGGCCTGCGACGTGGTCGTCGCCGCCGACAATGCGATGTTCTCGATAGCGGAGACGCGCTGGGGCCTGATGGCGGGCATCATCCTGCCGCAGCTCGCCGACGCGATCGGCGCGCGCCAAGTACGCCGCTACGCGCTGACCGGCGAGCGCTTCGGCGCACTGGAGGCGCGCAGGATCGGGCTCGTGCACGAGGTGGTGCCGCTCGCCGAGCTGGAAGCAGCCGGCGCGCACCTGGTCGAGCAGCTGCTGCAGAACGCCCCCGAGGCCAATGCCCAGACCAAGCGCGTTGCGCTCGAGTTCGCGTGGGGCTCGGCGGACGAATCCGTTTTCGACCGGCTGGTGGTGCAGCATGCCGCCAAGCGCCGCAGCGCGGAAGCGGCCGAGGGTCTCGCCTCGTTCGTCGAAAAGCGGCCGGCGCGCTGGTCAGCGTAGCGGCCTGCGCGCGATGCAGGTCCTGAAACGCTTGATCGTCCCGCCGGGCGCGTCGAAGGTCTCGATGCGGTCGTCGAGCATCTGCCAGCCGTCGAGCAGCGCAGGAAGCTCGTTTTCACCGAAGAGACAGTAACCGCCTTGCTCGCCGAACATGGCCATGTAGGTCGTGCCGGCGATGAGAACGTTCACGACCGCGATCCCGTTCGGGCGCACCGCCGCCAGGGCGCGCTGCAGCTGGCGCCGGGCCACGGCGCACGGAAAGAACATGAACAGTCCGATGGCTACCACGCAGTCGTAATCGCGTTCTGGCTGGTACTCGGCTAGATCGACCAGTCCGGTTGCGATCTCGAGGCGCAGATCAGTTGCCCGGGCAGACAGGCTCTCGATCGCTGCGCTGCTGCCGTCCAGTGCCGTCACCCGTGCGCCATGGCACGCCGCCGCGGCCGCGAGGTTGCCCAGCCCGCAGCCGAGCTCCAGCACGTCTCCGCGGACGTAGGGCAGCGCACGGGCT
>DASPRB010000113.1:0-3478 GCA_035624675.1 Burkholderiales bacterium | reverse complement strand
GTGCGCGGCGCGAACGACGGATCGCCCGGCTGCACGTCGCGCTCGCGCAGCACGCACCAGCGCTTGCGGTAGTGCTGGCGCCGGAAGTCCCACTCGTCGTACAGGCGCGCGCCGTCGTCCGCGCGGTCTTCCCCGGCCTCGCCCGCGGCCGGCTCGCCGCCGCGCGCGCGCTCGCCGCCCTCGCCCGCCGGCTCCAGGTGGCTCCGCGGGATCTCGCCCAGGTCCTGCACGATCGACTCGACCAGGCTCGCCACGTCCGGCGGCGCGGCGAACGCCCCGTCGCCCTCCAGCAGCCGCCCCGGCTCGGCGTTCAGCTCGGCGCGCGCGTCGCTCGGCAGGCTGGCGAGCGCACGCTGCAGCGCGGCCTTGTCGCGCTCGATGCGCTCGGCGCGCACGGCGAGCGCGCGCTCCGGATCGATCAGGCCGACGAACGGCCAGCGCGGCGGCTCTGCTCCGGCCGGCAGGCGCGCGAGCTCGGCCAGGCTGTCGGCGGCGAGCGCATCGGGCGCGGCGAGGCGCGCGGCCGCGGCGGCGAACTCGGCGCCGGGCGCCGGCTGCGCGAGCAAGAGGTAGTCGCGGTACAGCCCCGGCAGCTCGCGCTCGAGCCGCGCCGCGAGGCGCAGCGTCTCGAGAAAGGCGAGCCGCGCGCGCTCGCGCGGCGCGCGCGGGTAGGCGTCCGGCGCGAGGTTGAACGTGCCGAAGCGCGCCTGCGCCCAGAGGAACGCGGCAGTCAGCTTGTAGACGCGGAAGTTCGCCTCGCGCCCGGCGAACAGGCTCACGTGCGTCGGCAGGTATAGGGTCGCGGTGTCGGTCCAGGCGGAGTCGGAGGCTTCCAGCCTCAGCCGCCTGCCCGAGAGCCCTGCGACGAACGGCCCGAGCACGCGCACCGCGTCCTCGAAGGCGATGCCGCGCCCGTGCTCGCGCGCGCGCTCGGCGTAGGCGCCGAGATCCTTCAGCTGCGCGCTCGCGCGGTACAGGCCCTCGCGGTCGTAGACGTCCATCGCCGCGAGCAGCCAACGCTCGGCGCCGGCGGCGCCGAGCTCGGCCACCGCGCGCGGCGCGAGCGCGGCGAACTGGTAGGCGAGCTCGGGGCTCGACTTGGCGGCGACCGCGACCCAGCGCAGCGCGAAATCCTGCAGCGCGCGCGGCTCGGCGGCGAGCGCCTGCGCGATGCCGGCGGCGGTGCGGCGCGCGGACAGCACCGCGCCGATCAGCTCCTCCAGGCGCTCCTCGAGCTGCGCCGCCGCGAGCGGCGCCTCAGAAGACGGCGCCGACCAGCTCATTCAGCGCGGCGAGCATCTCGCGCTCGTCGGTGAGCGCGAGCGCGATCGCCCCCTGGCAGGCCGTGCGCGGCGCCACGCCCTGCGCGATGAGCTTGCCCGCGTGCACCAGCAGGCGCGTCGAGGCGCCCTCGTCCAGGCCGTTGCCCTTGAGGTTGCGCGTCATGTGCGCGAGGCGCACCAGGCGCGCGGCGGTCTGCGCGTCGACGCCGCTTTCGCGCGCCACGATGCCCGCCTCGACCTCGGGCGCCGGGTAGTCGAAATCGATCGCCACGAAGCGCTGGCGCGTCGAGTGCTTGAGCTCCTTCAGCACGCTCTGGTAGCCGGGGTTGTAGGAGATCGCGAGCATGAACTCGGGCGGCGCCTTGAGCACCTCGCCGCGCTTCTCGATGAACAGCGTGCGGCGGTCGTCGGCGAGCGGGTGGATGACGACCGTGGTGTCCTTGCGCGCCTCGACGATCTCGTCGAGGTACAGCAGCGCGCCGATGCGCACCGCGTGCGCCATCGGCCCGTCGACCCACACGGTCTCATTGGCGGTCACCAGGTAGCGGCCCACCAGGTCGGCGGCGGTGAGGTCGTCGTGGCAGGACACGGTGACGAGCGGCCGCTTCAGCCGCCAGGCCATGTGCTCCATGAAGCGCGTCTTGCCGCAGCCGGTCGGCCCTTTGAGCAGCACCGGCACGCGGTTGCGCCAGGCCGCCTCGAACAGCTCCACTTCGCCGCGCAGCGGCCGGTAGAACGGCTCGCGCTCGACCATCAGTGCCGCGGCCTCGGGCGCGCGCGGCGCGTTCACCGGCCCTGCTCCTTGAGCGAGTCGCACGTCTCGTTTCGGCGTAAGAATCCGCCTGCGAGTCTAACGCAGACGACGCGCCGACGCGCGGCTAGAGCTGCTTCGCGATGAAGTCGGAGAAATACACGTTCCAGCCGAGCGGCTCGGCTTCGGTGATCTCGCGCGAGCGCGCGAAGTCCGTCTCGAACAGCCGCTCGCGCAGGCGCGCGACCGCCGCCGGGTCCGAGGTGGCGAGGTCGAGCTCGCGGTTGATGAACAGGCTCAGCTTGTCCATGTTGGCCGAGCCGAAGCACGCCCAGCCGTCGTAAATCGCCGCCTTGACGTGCGTCATGCCCGGATAGGCGTACACGCGCACGCCGGCCCGAACCAGCAGCTGGCTCGCCACCAGGTTCGCGCTGTTCATGAAGCCCGAGTCGCTGCGGCTCGGCAGCACCACGCGCACGTCGACGCCGCGCTGCCGCGCACGGATCAGGCCGGCGAGCATCTGCTCGTCGGACAGGTAGGGCTGCTCGACCCAGATCGTGCGGCGCGCGGCGCGCATCGCGGCGAGCTGCGCCTGGAAGATCTCGGGCTGGCCGGTGCGCGTGTAGAGCGGCCGCAAGTCGATCAGCTCGCCGGCAGGCGGCTGCGGCACCGCCCGCTCCTCGCGCCGCGGGCGGAACAGGAAGCCGACGTCGCCCGCGCTCGTGCGCACCCAACTGCGCTCGAAGTCCGACGCGAGCGGCGCCACGATCGGCCCGCGCAACTCGACCATCATGTCGTGCCACTCGTAGCGGTACTCGCGCCCGATGTTCATGCCGCCGACGAACGCCAGGTCGCGGTCGACGATCAGCGTCTTGACGTGGTCGGAGGTGAGGAACGGGTTCGGCGAGGACAGAACCTTCACGTTCGAGTCGGCGCGCAGATAGTCCACGATCGATTCCGGCGGGCGGAAGCCGGCCGGTGCCGGCCCTCCCGGCGGCAGCTGCCCCGCGACCAGCGTGCCGAGCTGGTCGAGCAGCACGCGCACGTCCAGCTCCTGCGAGCGCTTGCGCAGTAGATCGGCGATCGATACCGCGTAGTCGTCGCGGTCGAAGATGTACACGCGCAGCCAGACCGCGTCGCGCGCGCGCTGCACCGCGTCGACGAAGCGCGGGAAGTATTCGCTGCCGTCGATCAGGAAGTCGAGCGTTCCCTTGGAGCGCCGGGAGGAAACGAGTCCGTCGAGCATCGTCTCCCAGGCCGCGAGATCCATTGGGCTGCCGGTGGCGAGCGGCGGCGCCTGCGTCGCGCCGGGCGCCGCGCCCGCGCCTTTCGGCATCAGCGCCCAGCCCGCGTGCAGCGTCTGCCACAGCAGGCGCAGGCTGCTGCTCACCGGGCTCTTGAGCGGCGCCAGCACGTGGCTTTCGAGCAGCACGGCTTCGGTGGT
>DASPRB010000126.1:0-3945 GCA_035624675.1 Burkholderiales bacterium | reverse complement strand
TTCGGCTCGACCTCGGTCGCGACGCCGTTCTCAACCTGGACGGTGAGCAGGTCCGGCCCCGCGACGCACTGATAGCAGTACGTGCGGACCTTCATTTGCGGCCGGCTTTCTGGGCCTTGGCGGCGAGGCGCTGCTCGGTCTGCTTGACGTCGACGACGAAGCGCGTGTGGCGCCCGCGGCAGATGGTGTCCATGACGTCCGAGCCGGTCACCTCGAAGGTGACCGCGCGGCCCTTCACCTCGGCGACGCTCGCCTCGATGCGCACCGTCATGCCGAGCAGCGTCGGCGCGAGGTGGTCGAGCTCGACGCGCGTTCCTACCGAATCCTCGCCCGGGTCGAGATGGCCGAGCAGGAACTCGCGGCACGCGAGCTCGACGTCGCGCACCAGCATCGGCGTCGCGTACACGCGTGCCGCCTCACCCATGAAGTCTATGGTGCGCTCGCGGTCCACATTGAAGGTGCGGGTCGTGGACAGCCCCGCGACGAGCGACTGCTTCATTTCGATGTCTCCTCCGGGCCAGAGGGTAATACCAGCACGCTCCGCGCGCGAGGGGTTTGATGTGCGTCAAGCTGCGCGCTGCTATCCTTGCGCGCGGCATGACAAAACGAACATCTGCAGCAGAGCGGGCGGAGGAGGAGCGCCGCCGTCTCGGGCGTATGCTCAGGCTCGAGCGCGCGCTATGGCGCGCCGGGCTCACCGAGGTCGCCGGCGTGGACGAGGTGGGGGTGGGGCCGCTCGCCGGACCGGTGGTCGCCGCGGCGGTGGTGTTTTCGCCCGGCACCGAGATTCCCGGCGTGGACGACTCCAAGCGCCTCAGTCCCCGGCGGCGCGAGGCGCTCGGCGAGATCATCCGCGCGCGTGCGGCCGCGATCGGCATCGGCATCGGCAGCCTCGAGGACATCGCGCGGCTGAACATCTACCACGCCGCGCTCGAAGCGATGCGGCGCGCGGTCGGGGCGCTGCCGCGGCCGCCCGAGCGCGTGCTGGTCGACGCGCGCACCATCCCGGGGCTCGCGATGCCGCAGAACGCGTACGTGAAGGGCGACGGCCTGAGCTTTTGCATCGCCGCCGCGTCGATCGTCGCCAAGACGCACCGCGACAGGCTGATGACAGAGCTGGACGGCGCCTACCCGGGCTACGGCTTCGCAGCGCACAAGGGCTACGACACGCCGGCGCATCGCGCCGCGCTCGCGCGGCTCGGCCCTTGTCCCGCGCATCGCATGGCGTACCGCACGGTGCGCGACCTGTGCGGCGCCCCGCGAGCGGCCGGCTAGGAAAGCCCCAGGTAGGCCGCCTGCACGCGCTCGTTGGCGAGCAGCTCGGCGCCGCTCCCCGCGAGCACGATGCGCCCGGTCTCGAGCACGTAACCCCGGTCGGCGATGCGCAGGGCGGCGCGGGCGTTCTGGTCGACGAGGAAGACCGCCCGGTTGGCGCTGCGCAGCGAGCGCACGTGATGGAAGATCTCCTCGACCAGCCGCGGCGCGAGTCCCATGCTTGGCTCATCGAGCAGGAGCAGCCGCGGGCGCGCCATCAGCGCGCGCGCGATGGCGAGCATCTGCTGCTGCCCGCCGGAGAGTGTGCCGGCCAGCGCGCGGCGCCGCTCGCGCAGCACCGGGAACATGGCATAGGCGCGCTCGAGCATCTCCACGGATTCGGCCGCGCCGCGCGTGTAGCCGCCCAGGCGCAGGTTGTCTTCGACGGTGAGCGGAGCGAACACCTGCCGCCCTTCGGGCACCTGCGCGATGCCGAGGCGCACGCGGCGCTCGGGTGCGGCGCGCGTGATGTCGGCGCCGTCGAAACGCACCGTACCGCCGCTCACGAGCTGCACGCCCGAGAGAGCGCGCAGCAGCGTTGTCTTGCCCGCGCCGTTGGCGCCCACCAGGGCGACCAGCTCGCCCGCGCGCAGCTCGAGATCGATGCCTTTCAGCGCCGGAATGCGGCCATAGTGGCTTTCGAGCGCACGTACCTCAAGCATCGTGCACCTCCGCGCCAAGGTACGCCTCGATGACGCGCGGATCGCGGCGCACCGACTCGGCGTCGCCTTCGGCGAGCTTGCGGCCATAGTCGAGCACTAGCACGCGGTCCGACACGCCCATCACCAGGCTCATGTTGTGCTCGACCAGCACCACCGTGACGCCGCGCGCGGCGAGCTGCCGGATCAGCCGGTTGATCTCCTGCGTTTCGGTCGGGTTGAGCCCCGCCGCCGGCTCGTCCAGCAGCAGCAGCCTCGGCCGCGCGGCGAGCGCGCGCGCGATTTCCAGGCGCTTGAGCGCTCCGTAGGGCATGCCGTCCGAGCCGTCGTCCGCGAAGCGCTCGAGACCCACGAGCTCGAGCAGCTCGAGCGCCTCCTCGCGGCAGGCGCGCTCGGCGCGCGCGAGGCTCGGCAGGCGCAGCATCGCGGCGGCGAGACTGCAGCGCTCGTGCAGGTAGCGGCCGGCCATGACGTTCTCGAGCGCGCTCATGTTGAAGAAGATCTGCAGGTTCTGGAACGTCCTGCCGATGCCGGCCGCGGCGAAGCGGTGCGGCGCGTGTCCCGTCAGCTCACGCTCCTCGAGCCAGATGCGCCCGGCGTTCGGCCGGTAGATCCCGGTGATCAGGTTCAGGAGCGTCGTCTTGCCGGCGCCGTTCGGCCCGATGATCGAGAACACCGCCCCGGGCTCGATCGCGAACTCGAGCGCCTGCACCGCGTGCACGCCGCCGAACTCCTTGGACAGCCCCTCCGCGCGCAGCAGGCTCACTGTCGCGTCCTGCGCTTGAAGAGCGCAGCGACCGTCGGCACGATGCCGCGCGGCATGAAGATCATGGTGAACATCATTACCGCGCCGAACACGACCATCTCGTAATCCTTGAGCGTGGTGAGCAGCTGCGGCAGCGTGGTGAGCACCGCGGCGCCGACCACCGCGCCGAAAATCGAGGCCATGCCGCCGAACACCACCATGGTCACCAGCTCGATCGAGCGCAGGAAGCCGCCCTGCGACGGCGTGATGAAGCCGGAGTAGTGAGCGGTCAGCGCCCCCGCCGCGGCGGCGAGCCCGGCCGAGAGCACGAACACGGCCAGCTTGTGCCGGGCGCTGTCGATGCCGATCATCTCGGCGGCGACCTCCGAGCCGTGCAGCGCGCGCAAAGCGCGTCCGCGCGGCGATTCGACGAGATTCAGGGCGAGCCACACGCAGGCGATGAGCAGCGCGCCGACCAGCCAGTACCACGCGCGCTCGCCGCCGAGGGCGCGGCCGAGCAGGGCGAGCGGCGGCACGCTCATGCCGTCCGGGCCGCCGGTGAAGCGATCCTCGGTGGTGAGCACGACCGTGATGATCACGCCCAGCCCGAGCGTCGCCATCGCGAGATAGTGCCCTTTCAGGCGCAGGATCGGCCGGCCGACCAGGAAGGCGAGCAGCGTCACGCCGCAGACCGACACGGGCAGCGCGGCGAGCGTCGGCCAGCCGTAGCGTACGGCGAGGATCGCCGAGCCATAGCCGCCCAGCGCGAAGAAGCCCGCGTGCCCGAGGCTGATCTGCCCGGCATAGCCGATCAGGAGATTCAGCCCGACGCATACGATGGCATTCAGCCCGACGAGGATCGCAACGTCGTACAGATACCGGTTGACCAGCACGAGGGGCAGGAGCGCCAACGCAAGCGCGAGCGCGACCAGGCCCCCGGTGCGCGCTGCGCCGAGCCTCGCGAGCATGGGCGCTCAGACGCGCTCGGCGGCGCGCCGCCCGAGCAGGCCGCCGGGCATGAGCACGAGCACGGCGAGGATGATGAGGAACGCGATGACGTCCTTGTAGGCCGAGGACACATAACCTGCGGCGAGCGCTTCGACCAGGCCGAGGACGAGCCCGCCGAGCACGGCACCCGGGCCGCTGCCCAGCCCGCCGAGAATCGCCGCGGCGAAGCCCTTCAGGCCGAGCATCACGCCGATGTCCCAGGCGGTGAAGGTAATCGGC
>DASPRB010000102.1:0-20181 GCA_035624675.1 Burkholderiales bacterium | reverse complement strand
TCAGCTTGGTGCAGGCGGGGTAGCCCAGCGCCTCGAAGCCGCAGCCGAGCGTGTCCATCAGGCAGTAGCGCGCCGTGTCGTAGGCGTCCTTGCTGGTGATCTTGTACCGGGTGACGTAGTCGGCGATCCGGGTGAGAACCTCGTCGGGCTTGGGGCGAACGTTGGAGATGTGGCTCGACATTTTCTGCTCAGGTGTCGGAAGTCAGCTTGAAGGTGTACTCCGCGCCGCCCGCGCGCAGCGCGGGCTTGGCGGGGGGAGGGGGCGTGCGCTCGTCCGGGCTCTTGTCCCACCACACGGCGCGGCCCTTCTTCTGCGAGGCGAGCTCCTCGGGGTGCTGCTCGAGGTACTGGCGCATGAACTTCGTGAGATCGGATTCGTACTGGGCCATCGGCTACTTCCTTCCTTTGAGCGGCACCCACTTCTGGTTCTCGGGCCCCGTGTAGTTGGCGCTCGGCCGGATGATCTTGCCGTCGATTCTCTGCTCGATGACGTGCGCCGACCAGCCGCTGGTGCGCGAGATGACGAACAGCGGCGTGAACATCGCGGGCGGCACGCCGATCATGTGGTAGCTGGTCGCGCTGTACCAGTCGAGGTTGGCGAACATCTTCTTCTCGCGCAGCATGACCTGCTCGATGCGCTCGGAGATCTCGAACAGTTTCATGTCGCCGGCGTCCTTCGACAGGCGCCGCGCGACCTCCTTGATGACCTGGTTGCGCGGATCGGCGATCGTGTACACCGGATGGCCGAAGCCGATGATCACCTGCTTCTCGGCGATGCGCCGCACAACGTCGGCCTCGGCATCGGCCGGCGTGTCGTAGCGGCCGATCACGTCGAAGGCGAACTCGTTGGCGCCGCCGTGCTTCGGCCCTTTCAGCGCGCCGATGCCGCCGGTGATCGCCGAGTACATGTCCGATCCCGTGCCCGCGATCACGCGGCAGGTGAAGGTCGACGCGTTGAACTCGTGCTCGGCGTACAGGATGAGGGAGGTGTGCATCGCGCGAACCCACAACTCGCTCGGCTTGCGGCCGTGCAGAAGGTGCAGGAAGTGCCCGCCGATCGAGTCGTCGTCGGTCTCGACATCGATCCTGCGGCCGGAGTGCGAGTAGTGGTACCAGTAAAGCAGCATCGAGCCGAAGCTCGCCATCAGCCGGTCGGCGATGTTGCGCGCCTCCGACAGCTTGTGGTCCTGCGCCTCGGGCAGCAGCGCGCCGAGCGCGGAGCAGCCGGTGCGCATCACGTCCATCGGATGCGTGTTCGCCGGCACCGCCTCGAGGATGCGCTGCACCGCCGCGGGAATGCCACGCAGGCCGCGCAGCTTGGTCTTGTAGGCGGCGAGCTCGGCGGCGTTCGGCAGCTTGCCGTGCACCAGCAGATAGGCGATCTCCTCGAACTCGGCCTGGTCGGCGAACTCGAGGATGTCGTAGCCGCGGTAGTGCAGATCGTTGCCGGTGCGCCCGACCGTGCACAGCGCGGTGTTGCCGGCCGGCACGCCGGACAGCGCGACGGACTTCTTCGGCTTCGGCGCCGCTTGGACGTTTTCTGCGCTCATGACGATTTCTCCCTGGCAAAAAGTTCGTCGAGCTTGCGCTCGTAGGCGTGGTAGCCCAGGTAGTCGTACAGCTCGTCGCGCGTCTGCATCGTGGCGACGACGTTCTTCTGCGTGCCCTCGCGGCGCAGCGTCTGATAGACGCTCAGCGCGGCCTTGTTCATGGCGCGGAAGGCGGACAGCGGATAGAGCGCCAGCGCGACGCCTGCCGCGCGCAGCTCGTCGATCGTGAACAGCGGCGTCTTGCCGAATTCGGTGATGTTGGCGAGCACCGGCACCTTGAGCGCTTCGACGAATTTGCGGTACATGGCGAGCTCGGTGATCGCCTCGGGGAACACCATGTCGGCGCCGGCGGCTACGTAGGCGAGCGCGCGCTCGAGCGCGCGCTCGAGGCCTTCGCTCGCCAACGCGTCGGTGCGCGCCATGACGACGAAATCGCGGTCCGTGCGCGCGTCGACCGCTGCCTTGATGCGGTCGCACATCTCGTCATTCGACACCAGCTCCTTGCCGGGGCGGTGGCCGCAGCGCTTGGCGCCTACCTGATCCTCGATGTGCATCGCGGCGGCGCCGGACTTGACGAGCGAGCGGGTGGTGCGCGCGACGTTGAAGGCGCTCGCGCCGAAGCCGGTGTCGACGTCCACGAGCAGCGGCAGGTCGCACACGTCGGTGATGCGCCGGATATCGATCAGCACGTCGTCGAGGTTCGAGATACCGAGGTCGGGCAGGCCGAGCGAACCCGCGGCGACGCCGCCGCCGGAGAGATAGATCGCGCGGTAGCCCGAGCGCTTGGCGAGCAGCGCGTGGTAGGCGCAGATCGTGCCGACCACCTGCAGCGGGGATTCTTCCTGCAGCGCCTGGCGGAAGCGGGCGCCGGTCGAGATCTGCGTCATCGCGCCCCTCCTAGCCGAGCAGCTGCCGGATGCCGTCGCGCTCCTCGTGCAGTTCCTTGAGCGTGGCGTCCATGCGCTTGCGGCTGAATTCGCTGATCTCGAGCCCTTTCACGACTTCGTGTTTTCCATTGCGGCAGGTCACCGGCATGCCGTACAGCACACCTTCGGGAATGCCGTAGCTGCCGTCCGCGGGAATGCCCATCGACACCCAGTCGCCCTGCGGGGTGCCGAGCACCCAGTCGCGCACGTGGTCGATGGCCGAGCTCGCCGCGCTCGCCGCCGAAGACAGCCCGCGCGCCTCGATGATCGCCGCGCCGCGCTTTTGCACCGTGGGGATGAAGGTCTTCTCGAGCCATTCCTGGTCGTTGATCATCGGCCACACTTTTTTGCCTTCGCACTCCGCCTGGAACACGTCCGGGTACTGCGTCGCGGAGTGGTTGCCCCAGACCGTCATTCTGCGCACCGCCGACACCGGCTTGCCGAGCTTGGCGGCGACCTGGCTGAGCGAGCGGTTGTGGTCCAGGCGCATCATCGCCGTGAACTGCGTCGGCTTGAGCGACGGCGCGTTCTTCATCGCGATCAGGCAGTTGGTGTTGGCCGGATTGCCGACGACCAGCACCTTGACCTCGCGCTTGGCCGCCGCGTCGAGCGCTTTGCCCTGCGGCGCGAAAATCCTGCCGTTCGCCTCGAGCAGGTCCTTTCTTTCCATGCCGGGGCCGCGCGGGCGCGCACCGATCAGCAGCGCGACGTCAGCATCGCGGAACGCGACCATCGGGTCGGAGGCGGGCAGCATGCCGTGCAGCAGCGGAAAGGCGCAGTCGTCGAGCTCCATCATGACGCCGCGCAGCGCCTTCTGCGCCTTCTCGTCCGGGATCTCGAGCAGCTGCAGGATCACGGGCTGGTCCCTGCCGAGCATCTCGCCGGCCGCGATGCGAAACAGGACGCTGTAGCCGATCTGGCCGGCGGCGCCGGTCACGGCGACGCGTACGGGGGCTTTGGACATGGGAACTCCGGATGAATGCTGCGCGGGTGTGGAAGATCTTGCCGTCTTGGCCGGCCTGCGGCCGTCCGCCATGGTATGCGGCAGCAGAATCGAAGTCAACGCTTCTTATATCATTTATAAGACATAAAACAGAAGATAGACGATCTAAGCTAACTATGCTCCAATAGCAGGCGATGAGCTCGCCCAAGTTCAGCCCGCTTTACCGGCAAATCAAGGAGTTGCTGCTCGACGGCTTGCGCGGCGGGGAGTGGCGGCCCGGCGATTCGATCCCGAGCGAGATCGAGCTTGCGGGGCGCTTTCGTGTCAGCCAGGGTACGGTGCGCAAGGCGATCGACGAGCTCGCGGCGGAGAACCTGCTGGTGCGGCGTCAGGGCAAGGGCACCTTCGTCGCCACGCACGGCGAGCGCCAGGTGCGCTTCCGTTTCCTGCGTCTCGCTCCCGACGACGGAGAGCCGGTGGCGCCGGAACGCCGGCTGCTCGATTTCCGGCGCGCACGGGCGGGCGCCGATCTGGCGCGCGCGCTGCAGCTCAAGGCCGGCGACGGCGTGATCGTGCTCAGACGCCTGCTCGTCTTCGGCGGCGACCCGGTGGTCCTCGAGGAAGTCTGGTTGCCCGGCGGCCTGTTCAAAGGACTCACCGCGGCCGCCATCACCGAGCACAAGGGCGCGCTCTATAACCTGTTCGAGACCCAGTTCGGCACCCGCATGGTGCGCGCGGAGGAAAAGCTCAAGGCGCGCAGCGCGGACGCAGCGAGCGCCGAGCTGCTCGGGGTCGCGCCGGGGCATGCACTGCTCGAGGTCGAGCGCCTGAGCTTCACCTACGGCGACCGCCCAGTCGAATGGCGCCGCGGCCTGTACAAGACGGATCGTTACTTCTACCGCAGCGAGCTGGGATGAAGCGCGGCGATATAATCGCCCAATAGCTTCATTCAGGATCGAAGGGCCCATGGCCGCCGGCGCCGCGAAGAAACCCCGTCCCAAGTACCTCAGCCTGACGGCGCTGCTGTTCGAGATCCGCTTGCCGCTCGCAGGCTGGGTATCGATCCTGCACCGCGCGAGCGGCGCGCTGTTGTTCGCGTCGACCGTATGGCTGCTGTTCATGCTCGACCGCAGCCTCGCCTCGCCGCGCGGCTTCGATTTCGTGCGCCACTACCTCGGTCTCGCGCCGGTCAAGCTCGCGCTGCTCGTTCTGGTGTGGGCTTACTGCCACCACTTCTGCGCCGGCATCCGCTTCCTGTTGCTCGACCTGCACAAGGGCGTAGACAAGGCGCGTGCGCGCGCCTCGAGCATCGCCGTCCTGGTCGCGAGCCTGGCGCTCACCGTCTTCTTCGGAGCGCGGCTGTGGTGACGCGCACCGTCGTCGGCGCGCACTACGGGCTGCGCGACTGGCTCGCGCAGCGCATCACCGCGGTGGTGATGGCGGTGTTCAGCGCGATCATCGTCATCGTGCTGATGCTCGGGCAGCCGATCAACTACGCGGTATGGCGCGATTTCTTCGCGCAGGGCTGGATGCGCGTGGCGACGCTGCTGTTCGCGGCGAGCGTCGCCTGGCACATGTGGGTCGGGGTGCGCGACATCCTGATGGACTACGTCAAGCCGACCGGGGTGCGCCTGAGCGCGCAGGTGCTGGTGCTGCTGGTGATCGCCGGCTACCTCGGCTGGACGGTGCAGATTCTGTGGAGATGAGCGTGTCGCTCGCGGTGCGCAGGTTCGATGCGATCGTGGTCGGGGCGGGCGGCTCGGGGATGCGCGCGGCGCTCGAGCTGGCGCGCGCCGGGCTCAGGGTGGCCGTGCTGTCGAAGGTGTTCCCGACGCGCTCGCACACGGTGGCGGCGCAGGGCGGCATCGCGGCGCCGCTCGCCAATTCGACCGAAGACCACTGGCACTGGCACATGTACGACACCGTCAAGGGCTCGGACTATCTCGGCGACCAGGACGCGATCGAGTACATGTGCCGGCGAGCCACCGAGGTCGTGATCGAGCTCGAGCACATGGGGATGCCCTTCGACCGGCTGGAGAACGGCAAGATCTACCAGCGCCCCTTCGGCGGGCACACGCAGGACTACGGCAGCGCCAAGATGGCGATGCGCGCCTGCGCGGCCGCGGACCGCACGGGGCACGCGATGCTGCACACCCTCTATCAGCAGAACGTCAGGGCGAGCACGCAGTTCCTGGTCGAGTGGATGGCGCTCGACCTGGTGCGCGACGCGGAAGGCGCCGTGCTCGGCGTGACCGCGCTCGAGATGGAGACCGGCGAGGCGATGATCCTGCAGGCCAAGGCGACGATCCTCGCCACCGGAGGCGCCGGGCGCATCTACGCCGCGAGCACCAATGCCTTCATCAACACGGGCGACGGGCTGGGCATGGCGGCGCGCGCGGGCATTCCGCTCGAGGACATGGAGTTCTGGCAGTTCCATCCCACGGGCGTCGCCGGCGCGGGGGTGCTGATCACCGAGGGCGTGCGCGGCGAGGGCGGCTATCTGCTGAACAAGGACGGCGAGCGCTTCATGGAGCGCTACGCGCCGAACGCCAAGGACCTGGCGAGCCGCGACGTGGTGTCGCGCGCCATGACCACCGAGATCAAGGAAGGGCGCGGCTGCGGGCCGGCGGGCGACCACGTGCTGCTCAAGCTCGATCACCTCGGACCGGAGGTGATCAACCAGCGCCTGCCCGGGATCCGCGAGATCGCGATCAAGTTCGCCAACTCCGACCCGGTGCGCGAGCCGATTCCGGTGGTGCCGACCGTGCACTATCAGATGGGCGGCATCCCGGCGAATTACCTCGGGCAGGTGGTTGCGCCGCGCGGCGGAAATGCCGAAGCGGTGGTGCCCGGCCTGTACGCGGTCGGCGAGTGCTCCTGCGTCTCGGTGCACGGCGCCAACCGGCTGGGCACCAACTCGCTGCTCGACCTGGTGGTGTTCGGCAAGGCCGCCGGCGAGCAGGCGATCGCCGACATCCGGGCCCTGCCCGCGGCGCACAAGGATCTGCCCAAGGACGCCGCCGAGCGCCCGCTCGCGCGCCTGGCGCGGCTCGACAGGGCGGCGGGCGGCGAGCGCGTGGCGGACGTGGCGAACGATCTGCGCAGGACGATGCAGGCGCACTGCGGCGTATTCCGCTTCCCCGAGCTGCTGGTCGAAGGCGTGAGGATGATGAAGGAAATCGCCGCGCGCGCCGAGCGCGTCGCCATCCAGGACAAGTCCAGGGTGTTCAACACCGCGCGCGTCGAGGCGCTCGAACTGGACAACCTGGTGGAAACGGCGATGGCGACCGCGGTGTCGGCCGAGGCAAGAAAAGAAAGCCGCGGCGCGCAGGCGCGCGAGGACTATCCCGAGCGCGACGACAAGAACTGGCTCAAGCACACGCTGTGGTTCAAGGAGGGCAACCGCCTCGAGTACAAGCCGGTGCATCTGAAGCCGCTTTCCGTCGATACTTTCGAGCCCAAGATACGGACCTACTGATGCGTTTCTCGATCTACCGCTACGACCCGGACAAGGACGCGCGCCCGCGCATGCAGGACTACGAGCTGAGCCTCGAGCCCACCGACCGCATGCTGCTCGACGCTCTGGTGCGCATCAAGGTGCAGGACGACACGCTGTCGTTCCGCCGCTCGTGCCGCGAGGGCGTATGCGGCTCGGACGCGATTAACATCAACGGCAAGAACGGCCTGGCCTGCATCACCCGGCTGGCCGATCTGCCGGAGCGCGTCGTGCTGCGCCCGCTGCCGGGATTGCCCGTCGTGCGCGACCTGATCGTCGACATGACGCAGTTCTTCGACCAGTACCATTCGATCAAGCCGTACCTGATCAATCACGACGCGCCGCCCGAACGCGAGCGGCTGCAGTCGCCCGAGGAGCGCGAGGAGCTAAACGGCCTGTACGAGTGCATCCTGTGCGCCTGCTGCTCGACCTCGTGCCCCTCGTTCTGGTGGAACCCGGACAAGTTCGTCGGGCCCGCAGGGCTGCTGCAGGCCTATCGCTTCATCGCGGACACGCGCGACCAGGCGACCTCCGAGCGCCTCGACAACCTCGAGGACCCGTACCGGCTGTTCCGCTGCCACACCATCATGAATTGCGTCGACGCGTGCCCCAAGCACCTGAATCCGACGCTCGCCATTGGCAAGATCAAGGAGCTCATGGTACGGCGCGCAGTGTGATGGATCGACTGACGCACGATCGCCTGAAGTGGAAATGCCGCCGCGGACTGCTGGAGCTCGATCTGGTGCTCGAGCGGTTCGTGCAGCGCCATGCGGGCGGCCTGGGCGCGGACGAACTCGCGCGCCTGGGCGAGCTGCTCGAGCTCGCGGATAACGAGCTGTGGGACATCGTGAACGGCCGCAGCGACGTGTACGAGGCGCGCCTGGACCGCATCGTCGCGCGCCTCAGGGCGTGTTGATAAGGAGAAGACCTTGGAAAAGCAAGCCAGCCTGAAGCTCCCAGACGGACGCAGCATCGACTTCCCGGTGCTTTCGGGATCGGTCGGACCGGACGTCGTCGACATCCGTGCCCTGTACGGCAAGATGGGCGTGTTCACCTACGACCCGGGGTTTCTGTCGACGGCGAGCTGCGCCTCGACCATCACCTACATCGACGGCGACGCCGGCGTGCTGCTGTACCGCGGCTACCCGATCGAGCAACTGGCGCAACACTGCGACTTCCTCGAGGTGTGCTACCTGCTGCTGAACGGGGAGCTGCCGAACGGTCAGCAGAAGAAGGAATTCGACGGCATCGTCACGCAGCACACGATGGTGCACGACCAGCTGAACCGCTTCTTCACCGGCTTCCGGCGCGACGCGCACCCGATGGCTGTCTTGGTCGGGGTGGTGGGCGCGCTGTCGGCCTTCTACCACGATTCGCTCGACATCGCGAACCCCGAGCACCGCAAGATCTCGGCTTTCCGGCTGATCGCCAAGCTGCCGACGATCGCGGCGATGGCCTACAAGTACAACATGGGCCAGCCGTTCATGTATCCGCGCAACAACCTCTCGTATACGGCGAACTTCATGCGCATGATGTTCGCGGTGCCCTCGGAAGACTACGTCGTGAACGACGTCCTGGTGCGTGCGCTCGACCGCATCCTGATCCTGCACGCCGACCACGAGCAGAACGCCTCGACTTCGACCGTGCGGCTCGCCGGCTCTTCCGGCGCCAACCCCTTCGCCTGCATCGCCGCGGGCATCGCCTGCCTGTGGGGGCCGGCGCACGGCGGGGCGAACGAGGCGGCGCTGCAGATGCTCGACCATATCGGCGACGTGTCCAAGATCGGCGAGTTCATCAAGCAGGTGAAGGACAAGAACTCGCACGTCAAGCTGATGGGCTTCGGGCACCGCGTGTACAAGAACTACGATCCGCGCGCGAAGCTGATGCGCGAGACCTGCCACGAGGTGCTGGCGGAGCTCGGGCTGGAGAACGACCGCATGTTCAAGCTCGCGATGGCCCTCGAGAAGATCGCGCTCGAGGACGAGTACTTCGTGTCGCGCAAGCTCTACCCGAACGTCGACTTCTACTCCGGCATCGTGCAGCGCGCGCTCGGCATTCCGGTGAGCATGTTCACCTGCATCTTCGCGCTGGCGCGCACCGTCGGCTGGATCGCGCAATGGAACGAGATGGTGGGCGACCCTGATCAGAAGATCGGTCGGCCGCGCCAGCTGTACAAGGGCGCGACGCGGCGCGACGTTCAACCGATCGACAAGAGGTGAGCGTCATGATGAAGGAGCTGCTCGGCAACTCGTACCTGTTCGGCGGCAACGCGCCGTTCATCGAGGAACTCTACGAGCGGTACCTGGCCAATCCTGGATCGGTGCCCGGAGAGTGGCGCGAATACTTCGACCAGATGCAGCAGCTGCCGGGGGCGGCCGGCGCGGCGCGCGACGTGGCACACGCGCCGGTGGTCGAATCTTTCGTGCAGCGCGCCCGCACGGGCGAGCTGGCCGGGCGCGGTGCGCCGCAGATCGACGTCGCGCACGAGCGCCTACAGGTCTCCGCGCTCCTGCTGATCACCGCTTACCGCATTTCCGGCGCGCGCTGGGCGACGCTCGATCCGCTCAAGCGCATGCCCAGGCCGGCGGCGCCTGAGCTCGAGGCGGCCTACTATGATCTGAAGGAGGCGGACCTGGACCGGGAGGTGAATGCAGGCTCCTTCGTCGGCCTGGACCGCACTACGCTCAGGAACCTGATCCAGGCGCTGCGCGAGACCTACTGCGGCGACGTGGGCTACGAGTACATGTTCATCAGCGACCGCGTCCAGCGCGACTGGATCCAGCAGCGCATCGAGCCGCTGCGCGGCACGCCCAGCTTCGCCCCCGAAGTGCAGAAGCGTCTGCTGTTCAAGCTCACCGAGGCCGAGCAGCTCGAGCGCTACCTGCACACGCGCTACGTCGGGCAGAAGCGCTTCTCGCTGGAGGGCGGCGAGAGCCTGATCCCCTCGATCGACGAGCTGATCCAGCGCGCCGGCGCGACAGGGGTGCAGGAGTTCGTGATCGGCATGGCGCACCGTGGGCGCCTGAACGTGCTCGTCAACGTCCTCGGCAAGACGCCGCAGGAGCTGTTCCTCGAATTCGAGGGCAAGCAGGCGCACGAGCTCATGGCGGGAGACGTCAAGTACCACAACGGCTTCTCTTCGGACATCTCGACGCCGGGCGGGCCGGTGCACATCTCGCTCGCCTTCAATCCCTCGCACCTGGAGATCGTCAATCCGGTGGTCGAGGGATCGGTGCGGGCACGCCAGCGCCGGCGCGACGACAAGACCGGCGGGGAGGTGCTGCCGATCCTGATCCACGGCGACGCCGCGTTCGCGGGGCAGGGCGTCGTGATGGAGACGCTCAACCTCTCGGGCACGCGCGGCTATGGCACCGGCGGCACGGTGCACATCGTGGTCAACAACCAGATCGGCTTTACCACGTCGGATCCGCGCGACACGCGCTCGAGCATCTACTGCACGGACGTGGCGAAGATGGTCGAGGCTCCGATCTTCCACGTGAACGGGGACGATCCCGAGGCGGTGCTGTTCGTGACGCAGCTCGCGCTCGACTTCCGCCAGCAGTTCAAGAAGGACGTGGTGATCGACCTAGTGTGCTTCCGCAAGCTCGGCCACAACGAGCAGGACGAGCCGTTCGTCACCCAGCCGCTCATGTACAAGAAGATCACCCAGCATCCCGGCACGCGCAAGCTGTACGCCGACAGGCTGGCGGCTCAGGGCGTGATCCAGGCCGGCGAAGCCGATGAGATGATCAAGAAATACCGAACCGACCTGGACGCGGGCAGGCTGAGCGCCAACCCGGTGATCTCCAACTTCAAGAGCAAGTTCGCGGTCGACTGGGCGCCGTTCCTCAATACCAAGTGGACCGATGCGGCGGACACCCATGTGCCGCTCGCCGAGCTGCGGCGCCTGGCCGAGCGGGTCACCGCGGTGCCCGAGGGCTTCAAGCTGCACCCGAGCGTCGAGCGCGTGATTCAGGCGCGCAATCAGATGGCCGAAGGCAAGCTTCCGGTGGACTGGGGCATGGCCGAGACGCTCGCCTATGCGAGCCTGCTCGCCAACGGCTACGACGTGCGGCTCTCGGGGCAGGACAGCGGGCGCGGCACCTTCGCGCATCGCCACGCGGTACTGCACGACCAGGACCGCGAGCGCTGGGACCAGGGCACCTACACGCCGCTGTCCAACATCTCCAAGGACCAGGGCTCGTTCGTGGTCATCGACTCGGTGCTCTCGGAGGAGGCGGTGCTCGGCTTCGAGTACGGCTACGCGACCGCGGAGCCGAACGCGCTGGTCATCTGGGAGGCGCAGTTCGGCGACTTCGCCAACGGCGCGCAGGTCGTCGTAGACCAGTTCATCAGCTCGGGCGAGGCGAAATGGGGCCGCGTCTGCGGACTCACGCTGTTCCTGCCGCACGGCTACGAAGGCCAGGGCCCCGAGCATTCCTCGGCGCGCCTGGAGCGCTACCTGCAGCTGTGCGCCGAGCACAACATGCAGGTCTGCGTGCCCTCCAACGCGTCCCAGATCTTCCACCTGCTGCGGCGCCAGATGCTGCGGCCGTTCAGGAAGCCGCTGATCGTTCTCACGCCCAAGTCGCTGCTGCGCAAGAAGGAAGCGTCGGTGCCGATCAAGGAGCTCGCCAGCGGATCGTTCCTCACCGTGATGCCCGAAATCGACGCGCTCGAACCGAAGGAGGTGACGCGCGTCGTCGCCTGCTGCGGCAAGGTGTACTACGACCTGCTCGCCGCGCGGCGCGAGCGGCGCCACGACAACGTGGCGATCATCCGCGTCGAGCAGCTCTATCCGTTCCCGCACAAGCAGTTCGCGGCCGAGCTGAAGCGCTATCCGAACGCGCGCGAGGTCGTCTGGTGTCAGGAGGAACCGCAGAATCAGGGAGCCTGGTACCAGAGCGCGCATTACTTCAACGAGAACAAGCGCCCGGAGCAGAAGCTGTGCTACGCAGGGCGGCCGCCGTCGGCGGCGCCGGCTGGGGGCTATCTGGCCAAGCACCAGGCGCGCCAGGCGGCGCTCATCGACATGGCGTTCGGAAAGTTCAAATAGCAGGCAGAATCTGACTCATTGCCCGGCGCGTTACGCGCTGGTTTTTCGCCAACCCGGGCGAGGCTGGGCCGGACCCGGGGAAAAATCGAACGGGAGAATTACGTGATCGTCGAGGTGAAGGTGCCGCAGCTCTCGGAGTCCGTCTCCGAGGCGACGCTGCTCGAGTGGCACAAGAAGGAAGGCGAGGCGGTGTCGCGGGACGAGAACCTGATCGACATCGAAACCGACAAGGTGGTCATGGAACTGCCGGCGCCCGCAGACGGGGTGCTGGTCAAGATCCTGAAGCAGACCGGCGGCGCGGTGAGCGCCGGCGAGGTGATCGCGACCATCGATACGGACGCGCGCGCGAGCGCCGCGCCGGCCGCGGCCGCGGCGATCGCGAAGCCGCAGCCTGCGCCGCACGCGCCCGCGCCGAGCGCCAGGCAGGCGCCCCCGGTCATGCCCGCGGCGCAGAAGCTCGCGGCCGAGCAGGGGATCGACGCCGCGCGCATCCAGGGCAGCGGCCGCGACGGGCGCGTCACCAAGGCCGACGTGCTGGCGCAGGTCGGCAAGCCGGCCTCCTACGCGACGGCGCAGGTCGAAGCGCCGACTACTCCGAAAATCCCGTTGGCACAGCCCGCGACACCCGTCGACGTGGAACGCGTTCTCGGCAACCGGCCGGAGCAGCGCGTGCCGATGTCGCGCCTGCGCGCGCGTATCGCGGAGCGGTTGGTGCAGTCGCAATCGACCGCTGCGATTCTCACGACCTTCAACGAGGTCAACATGCAGCCGGTCATGGACCTGCGGCGCAGGTACCAGGAGCGCTTCGAGAAGGAGCACGGAGTCAAGCTCGGCTTCATGTCGTTCTTCGTCAAGGCAGCGGTCGCTGCGCTGAAGAAATACCCGGTGGTGAATGCCTCGGTCGATGGCAACGACATCGTTTACCACGGCTATTTCGACATCGGCATCGCAGTCGGCAGCCCGCGTGGATTGGTGGTTCCGATCGTGCGCGACTGCGACCAGCTGTCGTTCGCGGCGATCGAGAAGAAGATCGCCGAGTTCGGCAGGCGCGCGCAGGACGGCAAACTCGGCATCGAGGAGCTGACCGGCGGCACTTTCTCCATCTCCAACGGCGGGGTATTCGGCTCGATGCTGTCCACGCCGATCATCAATCCGCCCCAGTCGGCGATCCTTGGCGTGCACGTCACCAAGGAGCGTCCGGTGGTGGAAAACGGACAGATCGTAATCCGGCCGATGAATTACTTGGCGCTGTCCTACGACCACCGCATCATCGACGGTCGCGAGGCCGTGCTGTTCCTGGTGGCGCTCAAGGAGACGATGGAAGATCCGGCGCGACTGATTCTGGAGATCTGACGCCGTGTCGATCGCCGACGAAATCGCCAGGCTTCACGAGCTGCTCGAAAAGGGCGCGCTAACGAACGCCGAATTCGAGCGGGTTAAGGCCCGCCTGATCGGTGGCGCCGACGCGGAAGCCGCCGGCGGCTTCGCGATAAATCGGTTGCGGCGCTCGGAGACGGATCGCTGGATCGCGGGCGTGTGCGGCGGGCTTGGGCGCCTCACGGGCCTCGAGAGCTGGGTGTGGCGGATTCTTTTCGTGCTCGGCCTGGTGCTCGGCGGCTTTACTTTGTTCGCGTACGTCGTGCTCTGGATTTTCGTGCCGCGCGAGCGGTAATAGGGATAGGCCATGGCGAAAAGTTTCGACGTGGTGGTGATCGGCGCCGGCCCGGCTGGCTATATCGCTGCGATCCGCGCGGCACAGCTCGGCCTGTCGACCGCCTGCATCGAGAACTGGAAGACGCCGGAGGGTCAGTACGCGCTCGGCGGAACCTGCCTGAACGTCGGCTGCATTCCCTCCAAGGCGCTGCTCGAGTCCTCCGAGAACTACGAGCGCGTGCAGCACAAGTTCAAGGTGCACGGCATCCACGCGAGCGGCGTCAAGCTCGACCTGGCGGCGATGCAGGCGCGCAAGGAGCGGATCGTCCGCAAGATGACCGGCGGCATCGCGGGCCTGTTCAGGAAGAACAAGGTGACCTGGCTGCAGGGTCACGGCAGGCTGCTGTCCGGCGGCACGACCTGGAAGGTGGAGGTGAAGGGAGACAAGGAGGCCGAGACGGTCGAGGCGAAGAACGTGATCCTCGCGACCGGGTCGAAGGCGCGCCATCTGCCCGGGGTGCCGGTCGACAACAAGCTCGTTTGCGACAACGAGGGTGCGCTCGCCTTCGACGCGGTCCCCGCGCGCCTCGGCGTAATCGGCGCCGGCGTGATCGGGCTGGAGCTCGGCAGCGTGTGGCGTCGGCTCGGCGCGCAGGTGAAGATCCTCGAGGCGCTGCCCGGTTTCCTCGCCGCGGCCGACGAGGCGGTCGCGCAGGAGGCGTGGCGCACCTTCACCCAGGAGCAGGGACTCGACATCGAGCTCGGCGTCACCGTCGGCACGGTGAAGCAACTTAAGAAAGTCATTGTAATTCAGTATACTGGAGCTGATAGCTCATCTAAAACATTGGAGGTCGATCGGCTCATCGTGTCGATCGGCCGAGTGCCGAACACGCACGACCTGGGGGCCGAGAACGTGGGCCTGAAGATCGATGCGCGCGGCCTGATCGAGGTGGACAAGAACTGCCGCACCAGCCTGCCGCGGGTGTTCGCGATCGGCGACGTGGTGCGCGGGCCGATGCTCGCGCACAAGGGCGAGGACGAGGGCGTGATGGTCGCCGAGATCATCGCCGGGCAGCGCGGGCACGTGAACTACGATGCGATACCGTGGGTGATCTACACCGCGCCGGAGATCGCCTGGGTGGGCAAGACCGAGAAGCAACTGAAGGACGAGGGGGTGCGCTACCGCGCCGGGCGCTTCCCGTTCGCCTACAACGGCCGGGCGCTCGGGCGCGACGAGCCCGAGGGCTTCATCAAGGTGCTGGCCGACGAAGCGAGCGACCGCGTGCTCGGCGTGCATGCGATCGGCGGCCAGGCCTCCGAGCTGATCGCCGAGGCGGTGATGGCGATCGAGTTCGGCGCTTCCTCGGAGGACATCGCGCGCATCTGCCACGCGCATCCGTCGATGTCCGAGGTCATGCGCGAGGCGGCGCTCGCGGTAGACGGTCGTTCACTGAACGGGTGACTCATGCTGCGCACTTTCTTCCTTGTTTCCATCCTTGCCCTGCAAGGCATCGCGCTCTTCGGCTGCGTGGTCTACGAGCCTTACACCGTCTCGCAGCCGGCGAACTTCGAGCGCTCCTGGCACGCGGCGCTCGGCGGCGTGCAGGACGCGGGCGTGCAGGTGACCTCTGCCGATCCCGCCACGGGACTGATCCGCGGCACCAAGGATGGCATCGACGTCACGGTCGTCGTCGCGCGCCAGGCCGATGGCAGCGTGCGCGTTCAGTTCGACGCGAAAGGCCAGACGCAGCGCGACCCCGAGCTCGGCCAGCGTTTTTCGCAGGCCTACGACCGGCGCATGGGCCGATGAGCCGGGCACCGGTAGCATGAACGCGGCGGCGGGCCTCGACGTCGTCTCGCTGTACCGCCAGCAAGTCGCGAGCCGCGGCTTCGTCTCGGACGCCGCGCAGTGGCGTGCGGTCGAGCGCCTGCAGCGCCTGTACGAGGAATGGCGCGCATACATGGCGCGGCGCGCGACCGCGCTCAGGCGCCTGCTGGTCAAGCCGCCGCTTCCCCGCGGGGTGTACCTGTGGGGCGGAGTGGGGCGCGGCAAGAGCTTCCTTATGGACAGCTTCTTCCTGTGCGTGCCGCTGGTGAGGAAGCGCAGGGTGCACTTCCATCACTTCATGCGCGAGCTGCACCGGGAGCTGGACCAGCTGAAGGGCACCGAGGACCCGCTCGCGGCCGCCGCCGAGCGCACGGCGCGCCGCTGGCGCCTGATCTGCTTCGACGAATTCCACGTCTCCGACATCGCCGATGCGATGATCCTGGGACGCTACCTCGAGCAGGTGATGGAGCGCGGCGTGGTGATGTGCATGACCTCGAACTACGCACCGGGCGCGCTCTATCCGAACGGCTTGCAGCGCGAGCGCTTCCTGCCGGCGATCGCGCTGCTCGAGTCGCGTCTCGACGTGCTCGAGGTGGACGGCGGCGTGGACTACCGCAGGCGCAAGCTCGAGCGTCTCAAGGTCTACCACACGGGCCCGCAGGCGGAGGCGAAGCTGGCGCGCATCTTCGAAGAGCTCAGGGACGTGGAGGAGGAACGCCATGCGCTCGACGTCGAGGGCCGGCAGATCGCCTACCGCAAGCGCGCCGGCGGCCTGGCGTGGTTCGACTTCAAGGCGCTGTGTGAAGGTCCGCGCTCGTACGCCGACTACGTCGACCTCGCGCAGCGCTTCCACACGCTGATCGTGTCGGGCGTGCCACGCATGTCGGTGCGCAATGCCGACGCCGCGCGCCGCTTTACTTGGCTGGTCGATGTGCTGTACGACGATCGCGTCAAGCTGGTGGTCGCGGCCGAGGGGCAGCCCGAGGAGCTGTTCGTGGAGGGTGCGCACAGCGCCGAATTCGCCCGCGCGGTGAGCAGGCTGCACGAGATGCAAGCCGCCGAGTACCTGCAAAGCGAGCGGGCGCCGCGCTAAGATCGCGTGCGGAGGACGAGATGGCCAAATTCAAGGCGTTCAGGATCAGCGAAGTCGACAAGAAAGTGCAGGCCGGGTTCGTCGAGTACGGGCTCGAGGATCTCGACCCGGGGGAGGTGGTCGTCAAGGTCGCCTACTCGGACGTGAACTACAAGGACGCGCTCGCCGCGACCGGCAAGGGACGCATCCTGCTGCGCCCTTCGTGCATCGGCGGCATCGATTTCTCGGGCACGGTCGTATCGTCGACCGACGCGCGCTTCGCCAAGGGCGACGCGGTGCTCGCCACCGGGTTCGACATCGGCGTCAAGCATCACGGCGGCTACGCGGAATACGCGCGCGTTCCCCCCGACTGGCTGGTCAAGCTGCCCAAGGGCCTCACGCTTTGGGAAGCGATGGCGTTCGGCACTGCGGGATTCACCGCTGGCCTTGCGATCGTGCGCATGGAGCAGAACGGGCTGAAGCCCGCGAACGGGCCGGTCATCGTCGACGGCGCGACGGGCGGCGTCGGCTCGATCGCGGTCGATGCGCTCGCGCGCCTAGGCTACGAGGTGGTGGCGCTCACCGGCAAGGCGAACGAGTCGGACTACCTGAAGAAGCTCGGTGCAAAGGAGGTACGCCTGCGCGGCGAGCTCGATCTGTCGAAGGTCCGCCCGCTGGACAAGGCGATCTGGGCGGGCGCGATCGACAATCTCGGCGGCGAGGTGCTCGCCTGGATGGCGAGCACGATGAAGATCGGCGGCTGCATCGCCTCGATCGGCCTGGCCGCGAGCACGGCGCTCAATACCACCGTGCTGCCCTTCATCCTGCGCGGCGTGAGCCTGCTGGGGGTCGATTCGGTGAATTGCCCGATGCCGCTGCGCGAGGAGGTGTGGCGCCGCCTGGCGGGCGATATGCGACCGGCGCATCTCAAGGAGCTGGCGCGGACCATCGCGTTCGGCGACTTGCCCTCGGTGTTCGAAAAGTTTATCGCCGCGCAAATCCGCGGGCGAGTCGTGGTCGACCTGAACGCGTAATCTGGCGTCCGGAACGGAGGCGGGCATGCCTAACTACCGCGATTTCCATCGCCGCTCGATTGAGGAGCGCGACGCTTTCTGGGCGGAGCAGGCGAAGCTGGTGCATTGGCACAAGCCGTTCGGCAAAGTGCTGGATTACTCGCGCCCGCCCTTCGCCAGGTGGTTCGTCGGCGGCGAAACGAACCTCTGCTACAACGCGGTCGATCGGCATCTGCCGGCGCGCGCGAAGCAGAAGGCGCTCGTGTACGTCTCGACCGAGACCGACGAGGAGAAGAGCTTCACGTTCGAGGAGCTGCACCGCGAGGTGCAGCGCACGGCGGCGATGATGCAGTCGCTCGGCGTGAAGAAGGGCGACCGCGTGATCGTCTACATGCCGATGATCCCGGAAGCCTGCTTCGCGATCCTCGCCTGCGCGCGGATCGGGGCGGTGCACTCGGTCGTGTTCGGCGGCTTCGCGGCGGCGAGCCTCGCCGCGCGCATTGACGACGCAAAGCCCAGCCTGATGATCACCGCCGACGGCGGCAGCCGCATGGGCAAGGCGGTGCTGTACAAGGCGCTGGTCGACGAGTCGATCCGGCTCGCCAAGCATCCGCCGCACAAGGTGCTGATCTACCGGCGCGGGCTCGATCCCAAGATGCCGGTCGTCCCGGGACGCGACGTCGACTGGAAGGAACTCGCCGCCAAGCACGAGGGCGCACGGCTTCCCTGCACCTGGCTCGAGTCGAGTGAGCCGTCCTACATCCTGTACACCTCCGGCACCACCGGCCGGCCGAAGGGCGTGCAGCGCGACGTCGGCGGCTATGCGGTGGCGCTCGCCTCGTCGATGAAGCTGATCTACTGCGGCAATCCCGGCGAGACGATGTTCACGACCTCTGACATCGGCTGGGTGGTCGGGCACTCGTACATCATTTACGGCCCGCTGATCGCAGGGATGACGACGATCATGTACGAAGGCGTGCCGATCCGGCCAGACGCAGGCATTTGGTGGAAACTGGTCGAGCAGTACAAGGCGAGCGTCATGTTCTCCGCCCCGACCGCGATCCGGGTGCTGAAGAAGCAGGATCCGGCGTACCTCAAGAAGTACGACGTGTCCTCGCTCAGGCACCTGTTCCTCGCGGGCGAGCCGCTCGACGAGCCGACGCACCGCTGGATCTCGGAGGCGCTCGGCATCCCGGTGATCGACCACTACTGGCAGACGGAGACCGGCTGGCCGATCCTTTCGGCGGTGCCGGGCGTGGAGCAGACCCCGATCAAGCTTGGCAGCCCGTCGTTCCCGGTATACGGCTACGACCTGCGGTTGCTGCGCGAGTCCGACGCGAGCGAGGCGGGGCCGGACGAGAAAGCCGTGGTCGCGATCGTGCCGCCGCTGCCACCGGGCTGCATGACCACCATCTGGGGCGACGACGAGCGCTACGTCAAGACCTACTTCTCGACTTTCAGCAGGAAGCGCGTGTACTCGACCTTCGACTGGGGCATCCGCGACAAGGACGGCTACTATTTCATCCTCGGGCGCACGGACGACGTGATCAACGTCGCCGGCCACCGACTCGGGACGCGCGAGATCGAGGAGGCGATCAACATGCATCCCAACATCGCGGAGTGCGCGGTGGTCGGGGTGGAAGATTCGCTCAAAGGCCAGATGCCGCTCGCCTTCGCGGTCGCGAAGACCGCGGTCGGCGACGCAAAGAAATTCGAGAAGGAAGTCATGGAGACTGTCGACCGGCAGCTCGGCGCGATCGGGCGCCCGCGCGCGGTGCATTTCGTGACGCTCCTTCCCAAGACGCGCTCCGGCAAGACGCTGCGCCGCTCGATCCAGGCGCTCGCCGAGGGGCGCGATCCGGGCGATCTGACGACGATCGAGGATCCGGGCGCGCTCGAACAGATTCGCAACGCACTGAAGGAATCGGTCAAAGCATGAAGACTCGTCCCGAACTGACACTGGAAGACTGCAAGAAGATGAGCGCCGCGGCGGAAGCCGAAGCGCGCCGCAACAAGTGGAACGTCGCGATCGCGATCCTCGACGACGGCGGGCACCTGCTGCACCTGGTGCGCATGGACGGTGCGACGCCGGCCAATGCCGAGATCGCCGTGCAGAAGGCGCGCACGGCCGCGACCACGCGGCGCTCGAGCAAGATGTGGGAGGAGCGCGTCGCGGGCGGTCGCCTGGTGATGATGAAGATGCCGGTGCTCCCCGTGCAAGGCGGCCTGCCGATCATCTTCGAAGGCACCTGCGTCGGAGGGATCGGCGCCTCCGGGGTGCAATCGCACGAGGACGAGCAGATCGTGCAGGCCGGCATCGACGCGCTGCTGAAGAGCTGAGGCGTGGACAAGGCCAGTTCGCGCGTCTTCATCGACAACGAGCGCACACGCGTCACCGAATGGCGCTTCGCGCCGGGCGCCGCCACCGGTTGGCACCGGCACGAGCACGACTACGTCGTGGTGCCGATGCTCGACGGGCGGCTGAAGCTGGTCGAGGGCGGCGGAGAGCGCTACTCGGAACTGCAGAAGGGCGTGCCGTACTTCCGCGGCGCCGGCGTCGAGCACGACGTCGTCAATGCGAACGGCTACGAATTCTCGTTCGTCGAGATCGAGTTCAAGCAGCCTGCAGGGCGATGACGCCGGC
>DASPRB010000099.1:0-6675 GCA_035624675.1 Burkholderiales bacterium | reverse complement strand
CCTGTCGACGCTGCCCGCCTGGATGCACACGATCGCGTACGCGCTCGCGCCTTCGTACGTGTTCGAGGGCATGCGCGCGATCATCGCGGGCGCGACGTTCCCGGCGACGCACCTGCTGTGGAGCACGTGCCTCGCGGCGCTCTACATCCTGCTCGCCGCCTTCTTCTTCGCGCGCGTGTACCGCCACGCGGTGCGCACCGGCCTGCTCGCGCGCTACAGCGCCGAGACCGCAAGCTGAGAAAGCGGCGTCACAGGCCGAGGTAGGCCTGTCGCACGCGGTCGTCGCGCAGCAGCGTTTCGCCCGCGCCGGACATCACGATGCCGCCGTTCTCGAGCACATAGGCGTGCTGCGAGAGCTTGAGCGACACGGCGACGTTCTGCTCGACGAGCAGAATCGTGAGGCCTCTGGCGTGCAGCGCGCGGATGGCGCGGAATACCTCCTGCACCACAGTCGGCGCGAGGCCGAGCGAAGGCTCGTCGAACATGATCAGCTCGGGCTGGCCCATCAGGCAGCGGCCAATGGCGAGCATCTGCTGCTCGCCGCCAGACATGGTGCCGGCGAGCTGGCGGCGGCGCTCGGCAAGGCGCGGAAAAAGCGCGTAGACCTCGCGCAGGGATTGCGCGGCGCGCGCACGCGCGCGCGGCAGCATACCTCCCATCTTGAGGTTCTCCTCGACCGTGAGCGAGGGAAACACCTGGCGACCCTCGGCCACCTGGCCGATGCCGAGGTTGCAGATCTGATGGGATTGAAGCCTGGTAATTTCCTTTCCCTGGAAGAAAATCCTTCCGGAACTTATCCTCTCGATTCCCGCGATGGCGCGGATGAGAGACGACTTGCCGGCGCCGTTGGCGCCGACGATCGCGACGATCTCGCCGCGCGGCACTTCGAGCGACACGCCGGCGAGCGCCTGCGCGTCGCCATAGTGGAGGTCGAGCCCGCGCACTTCGAGCAGGGCGCTCATACCTCCGTGTCCTCGCCCAGGTAGCACTCGAGCACCGCCGGGTCGCGCACCACCTCCGCGGGGGCGCCGCGCGCGATGATCTCGCCGTGGTGCAGCACCACCACCTGCTGCGCAAGCGCCATCACCGCGCGCATGACGTGCTCGATGAGCAGGATCGTCAGCCCGCCGCGGTTCAGCTCGCGGAACACCGCGACCATCTGGTCGCACTCGGTGGGCCGCAGACCCGCCATGACCTCGTCCAGCAGCAGCAGGCGCGGACCTGTGGCTAGCGCGCGCGCGACCTCGAGGCGCTTGCGATCGGGCAGGGTGAGCGAGGAGGCCGGCAGGTCCTGCTTCGCGGCGAGGCCGAGCCTATCGAGGATGCCGAGCGCCCGCGCGCGCGCGCCCGGCACGCCCGGCTCGCGCTGCAGCGCGCCGACGATCACGTTGTCGAGCACCGACAGGCCGGCGAAGGGCTTGACGATCTGGAAGGTGCGCCCGATGCCCGCGGCGCAGATCTGGTGCGGACGCAGGCCGTCGATGCGCCGGCCGCCGAACGCGATCTGGCCTTCGTCGGGCGAGTACACGCCGGCCGCCATATTGAAGATCGTCGTCTTGCCGGCGCCGTTCGGCCCGATCAGCGCCACCAGCCCGCCCTCGGGCACGTCGAACGAGGCGCCGGACACGGCGCGCAGGCCGCGGAAGGACTTCGACAGAGCGCGCACCTCGAGCAGCGCCATGTCAGCTCCCGCGTCCGAGGCCGAGCCACTTGGCGATCGGCGGCCAGATGCCGTTCGGCACGAACATCACGACCAGCAGCAGGATGACGCCGTAGAACACCTGCTTCACGCCCGGAATGTCCCAGCCCATGGCGGCCACCAGGTTGTTCAGCGCGTCGGCGAGCGTGGTGAGCATCGCGGCGCCGAGAATCGGCCCGAACAGGGTTCCGACACCGCCGACGATCGGGCCGAGGATGATCTCGATCGACTGGCTGATGTGGAAGATTTGCTCGGGGAACAGGTTGTTGTAGTAGAAGGCGAAGAACACGCCCGCGAGCGAGGTCATCGCCGCGCTGATCGCGACCGCGAGCAGCTTCCAGCGGAAGGTATTGATGCCGAGCGCGCGCGCGGCTTCCTCGTCCTCACGGATCGCGCGCCAGTAATAGCCGGCGCGGCTACGCAGCAGCCAGGCGCACAGCGCGAACGCTCCGGAGGCGAGCGCCAGCATGACGTAATAGAACATCGTCTGCCCGCCGCGCAGATTGGCGAGATCAGCGGTCTTGTGCGCCTCGACCTTCAGGAACAGTCCGCCCGGGCCGCCCAGCCAGCCGATATGGTCGAAGCCGATGCGGGTGAACTCGGCGAACGCGATGGTGAGCAGGGCGAAGTACACGCCCGAGATGCCGAAGCGGAACGCGAGAAAGCCGATCGCAACGCCGGCGGCCACGCACAGCGCCATCGCCAGCCACATCCCGGCCCAGGGACCGATGCCGAACTGGGTGAATAGCGCGGCGGCGGCGTAGGCCCCGAGCCCGACGTACAGCGCGTGGCCGAGCGAGAGCTGACCGGCGAAGCCCATCATCACGTTCCAGGCCTGGCCCGTGTAGGCGAAGTACAGCACCAGCGTGGCGACCGAGAGGAGGTAGCTGTTCGCCGCGAGCGGCAGCGCGATGAGCGCCGCGGCCAGCACAGCGAGCAGCGCGCCGATGCGCGCATCGCGGCTCAAGGCCTTCTCCCGAGAAGGCCCTGCGGGCGCAGCAGCAGCACCAGGATGAGCAGGCCGAAGCTGAACATGCTCTTCGCCGAAGGGTCGATGAACAGGCCGGCGAGCGCCTCCGAGACGCCGATCAGCACCCCGCCGAGCAGCGCCCCCGGCATCGAGCCCAGGCCGCCGACAATCACGATCACGAAGCCGAGCAGGGTATAGCCGGGCCCCACCGAGGGCGTGACCTCGACAAGCAGCGTCATCATGCAGCCGGCGACCGCAACGCACGCGGCCCCCAGCCCAAAGGTGAGGGCGTACAGGTGCTTGACGTTCAGTCCCACGATGAGCGCCCCAAGGTGGCTGTCGGCGCAGGCGCGGATCGCGGTGCCCGTGCGCGAGTAGCGGAAGAACGCGAACAGGCCCGCGGCGGTCGCGAGCGCCGCGAGCGCGGAAAAGACGCGCGCCTTGTCGAACAGCACCTGGCCGATCGCCCAGGAATCGAGCATGTAGTCGGTCTGCACGTTGCGCGCGTCGGGACCGAACACCATCAACAGCACGTTGGTGAGAATCGTGGCGACCGCCACCAGCAGGATGAACTGCGAATGCTCGGGCCGCGTGATGAAGGGATTGATCAGCCCTGCCTGCAGGGCGTACCCGAGCCCGAAGAACAGCGCGGCCACCGGCAGGGCCGCGAGCAGGGGATCGAGCTTGAAGGCGCCGAACAGCAGCACCGCCGCGTACATCGCGATCGTCATCATCTCGCCGTGCGCGAAGTTGACCACGCGCACCACGCCGAAGATGACCGACAGGCCGAGCGCCATCAGACCGTAAACGAGGCCGGTGAGCACTCCAGCGATGACGACGTTCGCGATCAGGCTGGCGGACATGCGAAAAAAAGGGCCGGCAGAGCCGGCCCTTTCCTCAGACGCGCGCCCTCAGGCGCTCTTGTACTCCGGCCAAGGGAACACCGGTTTCGCCTCCGCGGCGAACGATGGAAGCACGACCTTGGGCGTTCCGTTCAGGATCTGGACGCAGGCGGACTGATTGCCCTCCACCTGGCCCTTGGCGTTGAACTTGATCGGTCCGCCGAGCATCACGCGCTCCTTGATGTCGGTAGCGCGGATCGCGTCGGCGAGCGCCTTTGGATTCGTGCTGCCGGCGCGCTTGAACGCGTCCGCGGCGATCAGGATCGCCTCGAACGTGTAGCCGACGTTGGTGCCGTGGAACACGAAGTGCTCCTTCGGGTTGTGCTTCTTGAAGGCTGCCTCGACGACGTGCGTCAGCTCCGCCTTGGGGTTGAACCAGGGCGCGTTGTCGATGCAGTAGTCGGCGTACTTGCCGAGCGACTTGGAGAACTGCTCCTCGTAGATTCCCGGCGAGCCCGGGTCGATCAGGCCCATCGGGCGCCAGCGCTGCTTGACCATCTCGCGGCGCAGGACGATCGAGTCGTTCAGCCTGCACACCAGCAGGAGGAAGTCGGCGTTCGTCGCCTTCGCCTTGGAGACCTCGACCGACAGGTCGCGCGCCGCCGGGTCGTAGGGGATCGTGTCGACGATCTTGAACGGCAGCTGCGTCAGGCGCGGCAATATCGCCTTGATACCGCCGGTCATCGCCTGGCCGAAGGTGTCGTTCACGTGCATGTAGACCGCGGTGCGCGGCACGATGCTGGTCGCCTGGAACAGGTCGCCGATGAGCGACAGGCCGTTCTTGACGAGCTCGCCTGCGGTCGGGAAATTGCGGAACACGAATTTGTAGCCCTGCTCGGTGATCTGGGGCGCCGCGGCGATGTTGACGACCAGCGGCACGCCGCGCTGCTCGGCGACCTGCGCGATCGCCACGGTCTGGCCCGAGTCGAAGGCTCCGACCAGGACGTGCGCGCCTTCCTCGATCAGCCGCTCGGCGCGCGTGCGCGCCGTGTTGACGTTCGACTCGGTGTCCGCGTTGATGATCTCGATGTCGACGCCGAGCATCGACTTGATGACCTCGGGTGCCAGGTCGACGCCCTTCTGGCATGACTGCCCGATCAGCGCCTCGAATCCGGAGCGCGGCAGCAGCACGCCGACCTTGAGCTTGCCGCCTTGCGCGCGCGCGATGCCGAACGGCGCGAGCGCCGTGAGCGCGCCGCCGGCGGCGAGCGCCGTGCTGAACTTGCGGCGGTTCATGCCGTTATTGCGTTCCATGTCTCCTCCTCGTGAGAGTGGCTGTCGATTCTACGCCGCGCGCTTGCCGCGGGGGAGATTGTTATATACGATGACAATTCCGGGGTCAACGCGGCAGCGCAATATGAGCAAGCCTCCCTCACCGCACCGGCCGCGCGCCCTGGCGCCGATCGAGCGACTGCCCGGCGTCGACTACGGGGCGCTGGACGAGCTGCTCGGCTACTCCCTGCGCCGCGCGCAGGTCGCCATGTTCCTGTCCTTTCATCGCGCGACGCGCGGGCTCGGGATCACGCCGCCGCGCTTCAGCGCGCTGGTGATCGTCCGCGCTAATCCCGGCCTGAGCCAGTCCACCCTGGGGGCGGTGCTCGGCATCGCGCGCTCGGGCGCGATGCTGCTCGCCGACTGGATGGTTGGCAGGCGTCTGGTCGAGCGCCGGCGGCGCGCGGACGACGCGCGCGCCTGGGGACTGCATCTGACGCGCCGCGGCGCCGAGCTGCTGGAGAAGACCGTGCGCGCCGTGGCGGCCGAGGAGCGCCGCGTGGCGGCGCGCCTCGGCGCATCGGAGCGGCGCGAGCTGCTGCGCCTGCTGGAGAAGCTCGCTGGCTAGCGCGGCGCCATGCGCAGCGCGCCGTCGAGGCGGATCACCTCGCCGTTCAGCTGCACGTTCTCGCCGATGTGCAAGGCGAGGCTGGCGAATTCCTCCGGCGTGCCGAGCCGCTTGGGAAAGGGGATCGACGCGGCGAGGGACTTCTGCACCTCCTCGGGCAGCTTGCCGAGCAGCGGCGTGAGGAAGATCCCGGGGGCGATGGTCATGACGCGCACGCCGAACTGCGCGAGGTCGCGCGCGAGCGGCAGCGTCATCGACACGATGCCGCCCTTGGAGGCCGAATAGGCGACCTGGCCGATCTGGCCGTCGTAGGCCGCGACCGACGAGGTGTTGATCATCACGCCGCGCTCGCCGTCGGCGAGCTCCGGCAGCGGAATCATGTCCGCCGCCGCGAGGCGCATCATGTTGAAGCTGCCCACCAGGTTGACGTTGATGATGCGCGTGAAGTGCTCCAGCGGCATCGGGCCTTCCTTGCCGACCAGGCGCTTGGCGCCGCCGATGCCCGCGCAATTCACCAGGATGCGCGCCGGGCCGTGCGCGGCGCGCGCCTTGGCGACCGCGGCCTCGGCACTCGGCCCGCTCGAGACGTCGCACTCGACGAACACGCCGCCGATCTCGGCGGCGAGCTTCGCGCCCAGCTCGGCGTTCAGGTCGAGCAGCGCGACCCGTGCGCCCGCCCTGGCGAGCCTGCGCGCGGTTCCTGCGCCGAGTCCCGAGGCGCCTCCGGTGACGAGCGCCGCCTGTCCCTTGATGTCCATCTTCAGCTCCCCTTTTTCGCGTTTGGATTTTCGATCAGCACGGCGATGCCCTGGCCTCCGCCGATGCAAGCCGAGGCGATGCCGTAGCGCTTGTTGCTGCGCGCCAGCTCGCGCGCGACGGTGAGCGTCAGGCGCACGCCGGTGGCGGCGAGCGGATGGCCGATAGCGATCGCGCCGCCGTTCACGTTCACCTTGTCGCGATCGATGCCGAGCTCGCGGATCACCGCGAGGCACTGCGCGCCGAAGGCCTCGTTGATCTCGAAGCGGTCGACGTCGTGCAGCTCGAGACCGACGCCCTCGAGCAGGCGCCGGATCGCGGGCGCCGGGCCTATGCCCATGATCTCGGGCGGCACGCCCACCGCCGCGCCGCCGACGACGCGGGCGAGCGGCTTGCGGCCGCTCGAGCGCGCGTAGCCGCCCGAGCACACGAGCGCGGCGGCGGCCCCGTCGACGATGGCCGAGCTGTTGCCGCCGGTCTGCACGCCGCCGAAGGCGGGTTTGATCTG
>DASPRB010000093.1:0-5794 GCA_035624675.1 Burkholderiales bacterium | reverse complement strand
GGCCAGCCCTCGAGGAACTCGAGCACGCGGAAGCGCGTCCGGCCCTGCACCACCAGGTGGTGCGCGCCTTCGGGCGCGGTCACATAGCGCACGATCTGGCCCGCGGTGCCGACCCAGTACAGGTCCGCCGGGCCGACCTTGTCCTTGGCCGGGTCCCGTTGCAGCAGGAAACCGACCTGGCGCTCCGTGCGCGCGGCCTCCTGCGCCGCCGCGACCGAGGCCTCGCGGCCGATCGTCACCGGCGTAATGATCCCGGGGAACAGCACCGTGTTGCGCATCGGGACGAGCGCGAGCGCACCCTCGGGCAGCGGCTTGACGGCGCCCTCGGGGTGCTTGGGCTGCGCGGCCTGCACAGGCGCCTGCGCGCCGGAAAGCAGTTTCTTGTGGAGTTTCGGCCAGAGGTTCATGCGGCCTCCTTGCGTTTTGCGAATTCGAGCGTGAGGCAACCGTCGCGCAGCGTCCTGCCGGCGAGCTCGAGCGCGTGCATCGGCAGCGCGATGCGGCGCTCGAAGCGCCCGTAGGGGATCTCGACGCGCCGGATGCGCGCGCCGCCCTCGCGCGCGGGGAACGCGCGCAGCGCGGATATCGTCACCCCGCCCGCGTCCATTCCGATCGTCACGGCGTCCGCCACCACACCGGGCAGCGCGACCTCGACGACGAGCGCGTCGGCCGTCTCGATCACGTCGATCGGCGGCTCCCAGCTCGGCGCCGGCGCGCGCGCCGACTCCAGGCGAAAGAACTGGCGCTGCAGCCGCTCGGCCTGCTCCAGGAGCGAAAGCGCCTCGCCCCACATCAGATTGTGAAAATCGCGTGATCTCATCTGCGGTGCTCCCCGACAGCATCTAGTTGGAGGCCCCGCGCCGGGAATCAAGGGCGCGGAAAGGCTTAGAATCGCAAGGGTTTTCACCATGAAACGGGCCGGCGAGCGCGCCGCGGGCGCAGTCGTGTTCCGCCGCGCCGAGCGCGGCGTGCGCCTGCTCGTGCTGCGCGCCTACCGCAACTGGGACTTCCCCAAGGGCCGGGTCGAGCCCGGCGAGAGCGAGCTCGAGGCGGCCAAGCGCGAGGTCGCCGAGGAAACGGGCCTCGAGGCGCTCGACTTTCCGTTCGGCGAGGAATACTGCGAAACCCTGCCTTACGCGCTCGGCAAAGTCGCGCGCTACTACCTCGCCGAGACCGATGAGGCCGCCATCGAGCTGCCGGTGTCGCCCGAACTCGGCCGCCCCGAGCACCAAGAATGGCGCTGGGTGAGCTTCGAGGAGGCCGAAGACCTGCTGCCGCCGCGCCTGGCGCGCGTGCTCGACTGGGCGCGCCGCACCCTGGCCGGCTAGCGCACGGCTAGAACGCGAAGGCGTTCGTCAGGTCGCCCGCCCTGGCGCGCACGCCGGGCAGCGGCTCGAGTCCGAAGCGCTCGGTGATGAATTTCAGGATCGAGGTCGTGTCGTAAGGCGTCTTGTCGACGTAGCCGCGCTTGGCGTACGGCGAGACGATGATCGCGGGAATGCGCGTGCCCGGACCCCAGCGGTCGCCCCAGCCCGGCCCCGAGGGCGGCGGCACGTGGTCCCAGAAGCCGCCGTTTTCGTCGTAGGTGACGATGATCGCCATGTGCGGCCACTGCGGGCTGTTCACCAGCTTGTGCAGCAGCATGTCGATGTGCTCGTCGCCGCTCATCAGGTCGGTATAGCTCGGGTGCTCGGTATAGCGCCCGGCAGGCTTGAAGAAGGCCACCTGCGGCAGCGTACCCTGCTCGATCGCTGCGACGAAGTCCTTCTCGTCCTTAAGGTGCGCGGCGCGGTCGCGCGTTCCCGGCGCGAAGCGCGCGTAGTAGTTGAGCGGCTGGTGATGCGGCTGGAAGATCGGGCTGTCGGGCCCTCGCGCGTAGATCACGCTGCGCTTCACGTTCGGAGGCTGCCGCCCGTCGGCGAGCGCGAGGTCCCAGCCGCCGGCGTACCAGGCCCAGGACACGCCTTTCGCCGAGAGCGTGTCGCCGATCGTCGTCGCCGTGAGCGGCGGCGCCGGATGCTTCGCTGGGTCGGCGTAGTCGGGGTTGCCGCCTGCGGCGGGAGGAATGCCGCTCGGCTCGTAGGGCGGCTGCGTCGTGTTGACGAGGTAGCCGTCGGGCGTCACGCGGCTCGGACCGAACTCGACGGGGCCGTCGAGCACCGACTTCGGCGAGCCGGGCTTCACCGCCAGCCTGCCTTCGGCGTCGAGCGTGGCGCGGTCCCTGGCGGGCGCTGCGGGATCGTACGGCGTGCAGGCGCAGATCAGCCACTGGTGGTTTAGGAACGAACCGCCGAACGCAGCCATAAAGAAATGGTCTGCGAGCGTGTATTCGCGCGCCCAGCGCCACAGCTTCAGCTGCGAGCCGTCGAAGTAGCCCATCACCCAGGCGCCGACGTTCGCCAGGGCGACGAACAGGTTGTTCTTGCCGCCGTTGATCTGCTCGCGGTTCTGGTAGTAGAGGTGCCAGGGGCTGGGCAGCACCTCGTCCAGTCGCCCGTCGATCGGCGGCGCGTCGATGCGGAACGGGCCGTTCGGCATGCCACGCGTCGGGTAGCGCGGATCGGGCTTGCCGTGCGAGTACACCGGAGGCAGGTAAGGCAGCGGCTTGCCGTCGCGGTCGAGCTGCGTCTTCTCCTCGGCCGTCGCGTCGGCGATGCCCTCGGCGCCGGGGAACATGCCGTACAGGTGGTCGAAGCTGCGGTTCTCCGCGTAGATCACCACGACGTTGTCGATCCGCTCCAGCCCCTCGGCGCCGCCGCGAAAGCTCGCGCAGCCGGCGAGCAGCGCCGCCAGCAGCCAGGCCGAGGTTCGGAATCGCTTCGTGCGAGTTCTCACGCCGTGATCACGCAGGCTCGACCGCCTCGCGGTAGGCGTGCCAGGCGCCGTGACCGACCAGCGGCAGCGTCACCACCAGGCCGAGGTACCAGGTCGCGAAGCCGAGCGCGGTGAGCGCGACGATCATCGCCGCCCAAAGCAGCATCGGCGCGAAGTTCGCGCGCAGCACGTTGAAGCTGACGATCATCGCCGAGATGACGTCCATGTTCCGCCGGTCAAGCAGCATCGGCAGCGACACCGCCGACGTCGCGAACACGAGCAGCGCGAGGCCGCCGCCCGCGCCAGCGTAGGCCAGCGCGAAGACCCAGGCGTCGGGTGCGCTCAGGAGCTCTGCGGCATCCGGCACTCCGTCGGGAAAGAAGAGCGCGACCACCACGATCGAGACCCGGATCCACACCGCGAGCGTGAGCGTCAGGATGAGCGCGTAGAAGCCGATCGCCGGAGCGTTGGCGCGCCAGGCGACGAGCGTCGGCGCGAGCCGCGGCGCCTCGCCGCGCTCGCGGCGCCGGCTGACGTCGTACAGCCCGATCACCAGGAAGGGCCCCACGAGCAGGAACCCGGTGGTGAACGCGAGCCCGACCGCGCCCTCGTAGAAGCGCGTGAGCAGGAAGCCCATGAGCGCCAGCACCGCGCCGTAGAACAGGCTCGCCGCGGGCGCCGCGCGCAGGTCGGCGAGCCCCGCGCGCAGCCAGCGCCAGGGCGCATCCATGCCGAAGGCGCGCGGCTTCGGCCAGTCGAAGGGGCGCTCCTCGCGCGGTGCGGCGCCGTCTGCCATGCGCGCAATCGTATACCGCGCGCGGCGGGTTGACGCTGCCTGCGGGCGGCCGCACCATTGGCGGCCTCGCCTTCAGGGAACCGACCATGGCCAGCGTCCACCCCGTCGCCGCCGCAGCCTTCGACCGCAGCGACCCGCGCGCGGTGCGCCGGGCGGCGCGCTCCGGCGCCCACGCCGGCCACACGGCGGGGCTCGCCCCCGGCTACGTGCAGGGCAACGTCTGCATCCTGCCGCGCGACTACGCCGACGACTTCTTCGTCTTCTGCCAGCGCAATCCAAAGCCCTGTCCGCTGCTCGCGGCGAGCGACCCAGGCGATGCGCGGCTGCCTTCGCTCGCGGCGGACCTCGATATCCGCTCGGACGTGCCGAGCTACCGCGTGTTCCGCGACGGCGAGCCCGCGGGCGACGTGCCCGACATACGCGAGCTGTGGCGCGACGACCTGGTCGCCTTCGTACTCGGCTGCTCGTTTTCGTTCGAGGAGGCGCTGGTCGACGCCGGCGTGCCGCTGCGCCACATCGCCGAGGGAAAGAACGTGCCGATGTACCTGACCGACGTCGACACCGCGCCCGCCGGCCCGTTTCGCGGCAAGCTCGTGGTGTCGATGCGCCCGTTTACGCCAGCGAACGCGATCCGCGCGATCCAGATCACTTCGCGCTTCCCGAGCGTGCACGGCGCGCCGGTGCACATCGGCAGGCCGGAGCTGATCGGCATCGAGGACATCGACGAGCCCTGGGTGGGCGACCGCACCGAGGTGCGAAACGACGAGCTGCCCGTGTTCTGGGCCTGCGGCGTGACGCCGCAGTCGGTGGTGCGCCAGGCGCGCCCGCCGCTGTGCATCACGCATACGCCCGGCCATATGCTGGTCACCGACCTGAGGAACGCGAGCCTCGCGGTGCTCTAGGAGAACGCCATGCCGCACGCCAAGTGGTCGATCGCCGGGGAGTACATGGAGAGCTGCAACTGCGACTACCTGTGCCCGTGCATCTACACCAACCCGCAGGGGCCGGCGACGCACGAGCAGTGCACGTCGCTCCAGGCGTACCGCATCGAGCGCGGCCACTTCGGCGACGTCAGGCTCGACGGCCTCGCCTTTGCGCTCGTCATCCGCTCGGGCAAGGTGATGGCCGACGGCAACTGGGTGCTCGGCTGCGTGATCGACGAGCGCGCGAACGCGGCGCAGCGCGACGCGCTCGGCGCCATCGCGAGCGGCCAGGCGGGCGGCATCCCGGCGCGCATCCGCCAAGTGCTGGTGAAGGACTTTCGCGGCGTCGAGGCGCGCCCGATCGAGTTCCGCATGGATGGCCTCAAGCGCTCGACATCGATTCCCGGAATCCTGGAGTTCGCGATCGAGGGCGTCGCTTCGCGCTCGAACAACGGCGAGCCGCTCTACCTCGACAACACCGCGCACCCGGCAAGCCGGCGCCTCGCGCTCGCGCGTTCGTCCGAGACGCACGTGCACGGCTTCGGGCTCGAGCTCGACATGACGGCGCGCGGCAACAACGGCCACTTCGCGCCGTTCAGCTGGACGGGCTAGCCCATCCTCGTCACGCTCAGGAATGCGCAGCTCGCCTACGGCCTGCTGCCGCTGCTCGACCGCGCCGAGCTGACGGTACAGGAGGGCGAGCGCATCGGCCTCATCGGCCGCAACGGCAGCGGGAAGTCATCGCTGCTCGCGGTGATCGCCGGGTACGCGCCGCTCGACGACGGCGAACTGCGCCGCCCGGACGGTCTGCGCGTGACGCTGGTCGAGCAGGAGCCCGCGCTGCCGCCCGCACGAACGCTGCGCGAAAGCCTCGCCCGGCGCGGGGGGCTCGACCGCATCCAGGACGAGCGCGAGCGCTGGCGCGCCGAGACGCGCCTGGCCGAGCACCTGCACCGCTTCGGACTCGACCGGGAGCCCGCGCCCGCAGAGGCTTCCGGCGGCGAGATCAAGCGTGCCGCGCTGGCGCTCGCCTTCGCGCTCGAGCCGGACCTGATTCTGCTCGACGAGCCCACCAACCACCTCGACATCGAAGGCATCGGCCTGCTCGAGACCGCGCTCACCCGCGGACCGACGGCGATCGTCGTCACCCACGACCGCTGGTTTCTCGACCGCTTCGCGACGCGCATCGTCGAGCTGGACCGGGGACTGCTGCGCTCCTATGCGGGCAACTACTCCGACTACGCGCGCATCAAGGCGCGCG
>DASPRB010000056.1:0-9523 GCA_035624675.1 Burkholderiales bacterium | reverse complement strand
CGGGTCCCGTCGATGCGCACCGCGAAGCGGCTGAACAGCATCCTGCGCGTCGCCATCTCGTAGATCAACGCATTCAACCACTCGGCGAGCAGCAGCTCGTCGTCCGGCGCCTCGCAGTCGATCGCGACCGCCTCGCGCGCCTCGACCGCGGCGGGTTCGGTGATCGCCGCGGTCAGCGCGAGCCCGGCCTGCTCGAAGGCCTCGCCCTTGCTCGCGCCGAAACCGCGCACGCCGATGTCGGCGCCGTGCTCGAAATGCTCCCAGCGCGCAGCCATGGTGGAGATTCTTGCATTCGATCCGCCCGCGGATTTGATTCCGGTCAAGGCGGGGCGCTGACACCCGCTACTTGCGCAGCAGTCAGAGCATGAGCGAGACGACGACCGAAATGACGATTCCCGTGGTCAGCGGGATCAGTGCGCTTGAGCGGAGTGCGCGCGCAAGGCGGCGACGATGTCCGCGCGCGCGATCGGCTTGGCGACGAAGCCGTTGGCGCCGAGGGCCTTGCAGCGGAGCTTCGCTTCGCGATCGTCGAGCGCCGAAACGACCACGACCGGGGTCCAGCGGTTGGTCGATCCGACGCGCAGCCGCCTGAGCACCTCGAAACCGCCGATTCCCGGCATCATCAGGTCGAGCAGGATCAGGTCGTAGGTCGTTGCCGCAGCGAGCTGCAGCGCCTGCTCGCAGGTGCCGGCCAGCACGACCCGCGTGTTCGGGTGCCGGCTGACGATGTGGGCGAGCAGCAAACGCGTCGACTCCTGGTCGTCTATCACCAGCACGTGTGCGGGGCGCTCGCCACCGGGGGCAAGGCGTCTTAGGCCGATATTGCGATCGAGTATTTCCATGTTCGGGTCCTCGGCCTAAGGTTCTGCAAGCCCCGTGCCTGGCCAAGAAATCCCGCGCGATCAGATAACCCGTTGAATCTATGTATTTTTGTCTCAGACTCCAGGGTCGAAACGTCGACGGTCGATGTCGACAATCCGCCACCGTTTAGAGCGCTGCGACCGCCTGGACCTCGACGAGGAAGGGTTCCTGAACGAGCCGGTCGACGACGAGCAGCGTATTGGGCGGATAGACACCGCTCGGAAACAAGCGCGGAAAGGCCTTCTGCCGGTAGGCCATGAAGCGCGCGATATCCTGCGAGTGCACGAGATAGGTGGTGAACTGCACGACGTTTCCCCAGCCCGCGCCCGCCGACTCGAGCGCGGCGGCGATGTTGCCGAACACCTGCGCGCATTGCGCCTCGAAATCGTCCTTGCCGACCACGTTGCCCCCCTTGTCCGAGGCGAGCATGCCGGCGATGAACAGATACTCGGCGGCCTTCACGCGCGTCATATGGGAATACTGACCGAGCGGCTTGCCGAGCGCTTCGACGTTGCTGATCTTGATGTCCGCCATCGGACCTCTCCGCGTCAAGCTCGCGCGGCCAGCTGGTCGGCGAGGTCGTTGAAATCGCGCGCGTTGACGTCGAAGGCCGGCTCCGGCGAGACGTCCGCGCGCGCCCTGGGGCCGTGCTCGAGCGGGCGCGGCACGAATGCCGTGCGCAGGCCGCAGGATTTCGCCGCGAACAGATCGTCCTTGTGCGCGGCCACCATCATCACCTCGTGCTCCGGCAAGCCGAGCAGCTGCGCTGCGCCGCGGTAGGTCTCGGGATCGGGCTTGTAGTGCCGAAACAGCTCGGCCGACAGCACGCAATCCCAGGGCAGGCCGGAGTGCTTGGCCATATTGGTGAGCAGCGCCAGGTTGCCGTTGGAAAGAGGCGCGATGACGTAGTCTTGCTTTAGGCGGCGCAGGCCGGAGCGGGCATCGCGCCAGGGCTTGAGCCGGTGCCAGGCCCGATTGAAGTGGTCGATCTCCTGCTGCGTGAGGCCGGCGATGCGGAAGCGCTGCAACAACTCATCCAGGATCATGCGGTGCAGCGTGTCGATCGGCGTCCAGGGCAGCTCGCCCGAGCGCACGCGCGCCATCGCGGGCCGGTAGCCGGCGCGCCAGGCGTCCGCGAATGCAGGCCAGCTCACGCGCAGCCCTTTCTCGCGCCCGAGCCTGCGGCCCTCCGCGATGATCGAGCCGCGCCAGTCGACGACCGTGCCGAACACGTCGAACAGGAGCGCGCGCATCAGCGTTCCCTGCTTCGGTCGTGACGCCACATGACGTCCGAGCGTCCGGCATAGCGGTTGAGCAGTCGAGCGGCAACGAACAGCAGGTCGGAGAGCCGGTTGAGATAGCGGCGCGCGTGCTCGCTCACCGTTTCGCGGCGGCCGAGCGCGACCAGGCTGCGTTCGGCGCGGCGGCACACGGTGCGCGCGAGGTGCGCCGCGGCCGCCGCGCGCGAGCCGCCCGGCAGGATGAACTCCCTGAGCGGCGGCAGATCGCGGTTCCAGTCCTCCAGCAGCGCGTCCAGGCGCGCGACCTGCGCCTCGCCGAGGATCCGGTGGCCGGGAATGCTCGCCTCGCCGCCCAGGTCGAGCAGGTCCTGCTGCACCTGTTCGAGCGCCGCGCGCAATTGCTGCGGCACGTCTTCGGCAAGCACCAGTCCGAGCGCCGAGTTCAGCTCGTCGATATCGCCCAGCGCCTGCACGCGCGGGTTGTCCTTGGGCACGCGCGTGCCGTCGCCCAGGCCGGTCTCCCCGGCGTCTCCGGTGCGCGTCGCGATCTTGGACAGGCGGTGAGCCATGGCGCGCATTATCGCATCGCGGTCTCAGGACCCCTTGCGCTTCGCCTCGCTCTCGACCCAGCCCTTGTAGAGCGTGCTGACGATGCGCTCGCCTTCGGCGACCTGCGCGGCGTCGCGCAGCACCTCGCCCGCGGCGTTGCGCGTGATGCTGTAGCCGCGCGCGAGCACCGCGTTCGGGTCGAGGCCGGCGAGCCCGGTGCGCAGATGCTCGAGCCGGTAGCGCGCGGCGTCCAGGCTGCGCGCCGCGGCCGAGGCAAGGCGCGCGCCGAGCTGCGCGAGCAGCCTGCGCGCGTTGCGGATGCGCTCGGCGGGATGCACCAGCCGGCGCGTCAGGCCGTCGACCGCCTGCATGGCGTACTCCAGGCGCCGGCGCACCTCGCGCGAGGCGCGCAGCGCCAGCTCGGCGACGCGCGCGAGCTGCTCTGCGCGCGGCGGACTCGCCATCTCGGCGGCCGCGGTCGGCGTCGGCGCGCGCCGGTCGGCGGCGAAATCGGCGATCGTGAAATCGGTCTCGTGCCCGACGCCGACGATCACCGGGATGCGCGAGGCACGCAGCGCGCGTGCGACCGCCTCCTCGTTGAACTGCCAGAGGTCCTCCAGCGACCCGCCGCCACGCACCAGCAGGAGCACGTCGCACTCGGCGCGCTCGCTCGCCTTCGCGAGCATGGCGGCGATGCGCGCCGCCGCGCCTTCGCCCTGCACCGGGACCGGGTAGACGATGACCGGGATCGTCGGGTTGCGCCGCGCGAGCGTGGTCAGCACGTCGCGCAGCGCGGCTGCGGCGAGCGAGGTCACGACGCCGACCGCGCGCGGATGCGTGGGCGGGGCGCGCTTCACCGCCGCGTCGAACAGGCCCTCGCGCGCTAGCTTCTCCTTGAGTTTGAGGAAGCGCTCGTACAAGGGGCCGAGGCCCGCCCGCCGCATGGTCTCGACATTCAGCTGGAAGCGCCCGCGCGGCTCGTAGAGCGTGACCAGCGCGCGCGCCTCGACGCGCATGCCGTCCTGCGGCGTCCAGTCGAGTGCAGCGGCGCGACCGCGGAACATCACGCAGTCGACCTGCGCCGCGTCGTCCTTGAGCGTGAAGTAGTAGTGGCCCGACGCGGCGCGCGTCAGGTTGGATATCTCGCCGGCGATCCACGTCAGGGGAAAGCGGTGCTCGAGGACGTCGCGCACGCTGTGCAGCAGTTCGGATACGCTGATGACCTGCGCGCCGCCGGACTGGAGCGCTGCGTCGCTGTTCTTCTGTTGCATGGGCGCGCTTCCGAAGGTACGCGGCAGCTTACACCTATCCACATTGCGCGGCCGCGCGCGCGGCGCGCGCGGACAAGGTCCCGCGGAGGCCGATTCTATTTTCTAACGCCCTGTATCGGTTGTGAAAAATGCTGCTCAAAAATTGATCGCTGCCGACTTTGCAGGCAACGGCAGGCTCATGTTGCGTGCTGCTAAGACAAAATCCACAAACTTATCCACAACTTTTGTGGATAACGGGCGAAGACGCGCATAAGCGGCCAGTTGTGTCGCTGCGATGCGACGCACAGGCCGCGCGTTTTGCAGCGCAGCGTCAACTTGCCGGGGCTCATGGCTTTGGCTAAAGTGCGCGCACCCCGAATCAAGCAGAAGCGTCCGGAGACAAACGGTTTGTTCGCGATCATCCACGCTGCCGGCTGGCCGATCTGGTTTCTACTGCTCGCCTCGGTCATCGCGGTCGCGTTGATCATCGAGCGCTCGTTGACGCTGCGCGAAGGCCGCATCGTGCCGCGCGACCTTCTCGACCAGGTGATTGCCGTTTACCGGCGCGACGGCATCCGCGACGAGGTGATCGACCGGCTCGCCAAGGACTCGCCGCTCGGCCAGGTGCTGGCGGCGGGGCTGCGCAACTTTGGCAGCTCGCGCTACGTCATGAAAGAGGCGGTCGAGGAGGCCGGGCGCAGCGTCGCGCATCAGCTCGAGCGCTTTCTCACGACGCTCGGCACGATCGCGAGTGCGGCGCCGCTGCTCGGGCTGTTCGGCACGGTGATCGGCATGATCGAGATCTTCGGCTCGCAATCGCCCTCCGGCACCAACCCGCAGCAGCTGGCGCACGGCATCTCGGTGGCCCTTTACAACACCGCGTTCGGCATCGCAATCTCGATCCCGTCGCTCATCTTCTACCGCCACTTCAAGAACAAGGTGGACGGCTTCGTGGTGCAAATGGAGCAGGACGCGGCCAAGCTGGTCGACATCGTGCACGGCGAGCGCACCGACTACGGCCAGTCCTCGCCGGCGATGGAGCCGGCCCGGCGGCGATGAACTTCCAGCGCGGCAAGACCAAGGAGCAGCCCGAGATCAATCTGGTGCCGCTCATCGACGTGATGATGGTGATACTCATCTTTCTCATGATCACCACCACGTATTCCAAGTACACCGAACTGCAGATCAACCTGCCAACGGCGGAGGCGCAAAAGCAGCTCGAGCGCCCGAGCGAGATAAACGTGCTGGTGAGCGCACAGGGCCGATACGTCATCAACCACGCGCCGGTGGCGTACACCGGCGTCGAGTCGCTCGCCGACGACCTGCGGCGCGCTGCGGTCGGCAGCAAGGAGCCGGTGGTGGTGATCAGCGCGGACGCGCTCGCCACCCATCAGGCGGTGATCCGGGTGCTGGAAGCCGCGCGCATGGCGGGGCTGTCGCAGATCACCTTCACCACCCAGACGCCTTCCGGAGGATAGCCCTGCCCGCGTACTGGACTCGCCGCAGCGCGCTGGCTTGGCTGCTGTGGCCGGCCAGCGTGCTGTTTCGCTTCGTCGTTTTCGTCCGCCGGCTGTTCTACGCGCTGCGTCTGCTGAGGCCTCGCAGCGCCGGCGTTCCGGTGATCGTGGTGGGCAACCTCGTTGCCGGCGGCAGCGGCAAGACTCCACTCGTGCTGCACATCGCCGAGCTACTCAAGTCGAAAGGCTGGACGCCGGGCATCGTCTCGCGCGGCTACGGCGCGCGACTCGAGGCGCCGCGCGAGGCGACGATCGCATCCGAACCTGCCGAAGTCGGCGACGAGCCCGTGGTGCTGGCGCGGCGCAGCGGCTGCACGGTGTGGGTGGGACCCGATCGCGTGCGCGTGTGCGGGGCGCTGCGCGCGCAGCATCCCGACGTCGACGTCATCGTCCTGGACGACGGCCTGCAGCACTATCGCCTCGCGCGCGACCTGGAAATCTGCGTGGTCGACGCGCGCGGCTTCGGCAACGGCTTCATGCTGCCCGCCGGGCCGCTGCGCGAACCGCGTTCGCGCCTGCGCTCGGTCGACGCCGTGGTCGCGCACGATACCGACGCGGTCAAGGGTTACGCGATGCGGCTGGAAGGCGAGCTGCTGCATTGCCTCGCGGACGCGCGCCAGCGCCGCGCGCCGCGGGAGTTCGCCGGCCAGCGCGTGCACGCGGTGGCCGGCATCGGCGATCCGAAGCGCTTCTTCGACCACCTTGGGCGCCTCGGCATCGATGTCGTGCCACACCCATTCGCGGACCATCACGCATTCGCTCCGGCCGACCTCGAGTTCGGCGACGGCGCGCCGATCATCATGACCGAGAAGGACGCGGTAAAATGCCGGCGCTTCGCGCGGCCGCAGCATTGGGTGTTTCCGGTGCGCGCGAAGCTCGACCCCGCGTTCGATGTTTGGCTCGAGGAGAAGCTCGGTGAGCGCCGCCGTTGACCCGAAGCTGCTGGAGATCCTGGTCTGCCCGCTGTGCAAGGGGCCGCTCGTTTACCGCAAGGAAGCGGGCGAGCTGGTGTGCAAGGGCGACCGCCTCGCCTACCCGATCAAGGACGGCATTCCCGTAATGCTCGAGGACGACGCGCGCAAGCTCGATCCGAACGAGGAAGTCGCGGGCTGAGCGCGGCGCGGCCGGCTCCCGCCATGGCAGCCTTCTCGGTCATCGTTCCGGCGCGCTACGCCTCGAGCCGCTTGCCGGGCAAGCCGCTCGCCGATCTCGCGGGCAAGCCGATGGTGGTGCGCGTGTGCGAGCGCGCGGCGCAAAGCGGTGCGGCGCTCGTCGCGGTGGCGACCGACGACGCGCGCATCGCCGAGGCCGCGAGCCGGCACGGCTACCGCGCGCTCATGACGCGCGCCGATCATCTCTCCGGCACCGAGCGCATCGCCGAGGCCGCTGCGGCGCTCGGGCTGGAGGAAGAGGCGATCGTCGTCAACGTCCAGGGCGACGAGCCGCTCATCCCGCCCGCGCTGATCGCCGAGGTCGCGGCGACCCTCGAGGCGCACGCCGACGCATCCATGGCGACCGCCTGCCATCGGATCGGCGAGGCGGCGTCGTTCGCCAGCCCGAACGTGGTGAAGGTGGTGCTCGATGCGCGCGGCTACGCGCTGTACTTCAGCCGCGCGGGCATTCCCCATCCGCGCGCGGGCGGCTTGCCCGAGTGCTACCGGCACCTCGGTATCTACGGTTATCGCGTGGGCTTCCTGCGCCGCTACGCGAGACTCGAGCCCTCGCCGCTCGAAGGCATCGAGGCGCTCGAGCAGCTGCGCGTGCTGTGGCACGGCTACCGGATCGCGGTATGCATTACGCAGGCCGAGATTCCGCCCGGCGTCGACACGCCGGAGGACCTCGCGACGGTGCGCGCGCTGTTTGACCGAAGCGCCAATTCCCGCTAAGGTCAGCGGCGTTTCTGGGGCCAGAAAGCGCCTTTATTGCGCGGCGCGACAATAAGCTATGCGTCTGATTTTGCTGGGGCCGCCCGGGGCGGGCAAGGGAACCCAGGCCGGTTTCATCACCGCACGTTTCGGCATTCCGCAGGTCTCCACGGGGGACATGCTGCGCGCAGCGATCAAGGCGGGCACGCCGCTCGGGCAGGCTGCGCGCGAGGTCATGGACGGCGGACAGCTGGTGCCCGACGAAATCGTGATCGAGCTGGTGCGCCGCAGGCTGGAAGCGCCCGATTGCCGCAGCGGCTACCTGTTCGACGGCTTTCCGCGCACCATCGCGCAGGCGGAGGCGATGCGCAGCGCCGGGGTGCCGATCGACTACGTGCTCGAGATCGACGTTCCCGACCAGGACATCATCGCGCGCATGGGCGGGCGGCGCGTGCACCTCGCGTCGGGCCGCACCTATCACGAAAAGTACAACCCGCCGAGGGTCGCGGGCCGCGACGACGTGACCGGCGAGCCCCTGGTGCTGCGCGAAGACGACAAGGAAGCGACGGTGCGCAAGCGCCTGGAGGTCTACAAGGCGCAGACGCGCCCGCTCATCGAGTACTACCAGCGCTGGGCGGCGAGCGGCGACGCGCGCGCGCCGCGCCTGCTGAAGGTCTCCGGCCAGGGCGGCATCGAGCAGATCCGCGACCGTGCGCTGGAGGCGCTCGCGAAGGCCGCGCGCGCGTAAACTTTTCCTCCATCCCCGCACCTAAGGGATGAAAGGAGCCGCCATGCCAGGCGCCAGATCCAGGAACGCGCTCTACGCCCAATCGGGCGGCGCGACCGCGGTGATCAACGCGACCGCCTGCGGCGTCATCGAGGCGGCGCGGCGCGCGAAAGGTCGCATCGGCAAACTGTACGCGGCGCGCGACGGCATCCTCGGCGCGCTGCGCGAGGAGCTGATCGACACCTCGAAGGAAAGCGCAGCGGCGGTGCGCGCGCTGCGGCACACGCCCGGCGCGGCCTTCGGCTCGTGCCGCTACAAGCTCAAGGGAATCGAAGAGGACCGCGCCAAGTTCGAGCGCCTGGTGAAGGTCCTGCGCGCGCACGACATCGGCTTCTTCTTCTACAACGGCGGCAACGATTCCGCCGACACCGCGCTCAAGCTGTCCGCGATCAGCGGCAAGCTGGGGTATCCGCTGGCCGCGATCGGCGTGCCGAAGACGATCGACAACGACCTGGCGGTGACCGATTGCTGCCCGGGCTTCGGCTCCGCGGCGAAGTACGTCGCGACCTCGGTGCGCGAAGCCGGGCTGGACGTCGCCTCGATGGCGAGCACGTCGACGCGCGTGTTCGTGCTCGAGGTGATGGGGCGGCACGCGGGCTGGATCACCGCAGCCTGCGGCCTCGCCGCCGAGCGCGCGGGCGACGCACCGCACATCCTGCTGTTTCCCGAGCTCGCCTTCGACGAAGCGCGCTTCCTTGCGCGCGTGAAGGAGATCGTCGCGCAGCGCGGCTGCTGCGTGATCGCGGCTTCCGAAGGCTTGCGCGACGCGCAAGGCAGGTTCCTCGCCGAGGCGGGCACGGTCGACGCCTTCGGCCACCGCCAGCTGGGCGGTGTCGCCCCGCGCGTGGCGGCGCTGGTGCAGTCCAAGCTCGGCTACAAGACGCACTGGGCGGTCGCGGATTACCTGCAGCGCGCGGCGCGCCATATCGCCTCGAAGACCGACCTGGAGCAGGCCTACGCCGTCGGCAAGGCCGCGGTCGCGCTGGCGCTCGCGGGCAAGAGCGCGGTGATGCCGGTGATCGAGCGCCTGTCGGATCGCCCCTACCGCTGGCGCGTCGGCGAGGCTCGGCTCGAGCAGGTGGCGAACAAGGAGCGCAAGCTGCCGGCCGCGTACATGAGCTCCGACGGCTTCGGCATCAGCGCGGCCGCGCGCCGCTATCTCGCGCCGCTGGTGGCTGGCGAGGCGCCGCCGCCGTACCGCGCCGGCCTGCCCGTGTACGTGCGGTTGCGCAATGTTGGCGTGCGCAAGCGCCTGCGCGAGCCATTCGAAGCCTAGCGGCACGCGCCGGCCGCAAAGCTATTTCTGCTAAAATCCGCGCCTTTCCAGCGGGCGTCCCCGCCCGCGCAATCAAACCACGAACAAGGGGAGTCAGGCCATGTCCGCAGGCATCATCTTCGCGCTGGTGTGCGCCGTCATCGGCATCGCTTACGGCGCCGTGTCGATCAAGTGGAT
>DASPRB010000055.1:0-3897 GCA_035624675.1 Burkholderiales bacterium | reverse complement strand
CGAGCAGCCGCTCGCCGGCGGGATCCTGCCGTGCACCCGCGGGCTTCAATGCGCAGCGAGCCGCGTGAGCGCTGCCGCGAGCAGCGGCGCGATGCCGATCACCTCGAGGCGTGCGGCCGGCGGCGGCGGGACGCTGTCGGTGGTCGCCACGCGCCCGAGGCGCGCCGCGCCGAGGCGCTCGAGCGCCCCGGGAGCGAGCACCGCGTGCACGAACAGCGCATGCACCGATTGCGCGCCCGCGGCGCGCAGCGCCTCGGCCGCCGCGGCGATGGTGCCGCCGGTGCTCGCCATGTCGTCCAGGATCACGCAGTCCCGCCCGCGCACGTCACCGAGCACCTCGAGCGCCTGCGCGACATCGGCCCGCGGGCGCGTCTTGGCGAGCACTGCGAGCGGCGCGCCGAGCGCGCCCGCGCAGCGCTGCGCGCGCTTCAGGCCGCCCGCGTCGGGCGACACGATCATCGGCTTGGGCAGCGCCCAGGCGCGCAACGCGGGCAGCAACGCTTCGTCGGCGAGCAGGTGCACGACCGGCATCGTAAATGCGCTCTCGAGCGCCGGCGAATGCAGATCGAGCGCGACCAGCCGGTCGACGCCGGCGGCGGCCAGCAGGCGCGCGGCGAGCTGCGCCGAGCGCGGCTCGCCGGGATGCTTGCGCACGTCCTGGCGCGCGTAGCCGAAGTACGGCACGAGCGCGGTGACGCGCGCCGCGCCCGCCGCGCGCGCCGCGTCGGCCATCAGCGCGAGCGTCATCAGGCGCTCGTTGGTCGGCGCGCAGGTCGGCTGCACGACGTAGAGGTCGGCGCCGGCCAGCTCGCCCTCGATGCGCACCCGAGTCTCACCGTCGGCGAACGCGGCGACCGGACAGGCGAGCAGCGGCGCGCCGCAGCGGCGCGCGATATCGGCGGCGAGCGCGGGATGCGCGTCCCCGGCAAGCACCACGGGCCCGGCGCTCATTCCCGGCTCTCGCCTCCCAGGTAGCGCGTGAACCAGCGCCCGGCGTGGCGCGCGACCTCCTCGAGCGTGCCCGCTTCCGCGAACAGATGGGTCGCGCCGGGAATCACCACCAGCTCCTTCACGCCCGCCAGCCGCTTGAGCGCGTCGCGGTTCCACTCGAGCACCTGCTCGTCCTTCTCGCCGACGATGAGCAGCGCCGGCGCCTTCACGCGCGCGAGCGCGCCCGCCGCAAGGTCGGGCCTGCCGCCCCGGGAGACGACCGCGGCGACCAGCTTTGGCGTCTCGGCGGCGGCCCATAGCGCCGCAGCGGCCCCGGTGCTCGCGCCGAAATAGCCGAGCGGCAGCGCGGCGGTGAGCGCCTGGGCGCGCAGCCAGCGCGCCGCGGCGAGCAGGCGCGCGGCGAGCAGCCCGACGTCGAACACCTTGTCCTGGTCCTTGGCCTCGTCTTCCTCGAGCAGGTCGACGAGCAGCGTGGCGAGGCTCAGCTTGCGCAGCTCCTGCGCGACGAAGCGGTTGCGCGGACTGTAGCGCCCGCTGCCGCTGCCGTGGGCGAACGCGACCGCGCCGCGCGGGTGCTCCGGCACGCGCAGCTCGCCGCGCACCTGGCGCCCATCGGATGCAATACTCACTTCCACGACCGTCGGCGGCGGATCGTTCGGTCGGCTCATCGGTCGGGCTCCCTTGGTCCGCGACAAGATTGCGCAAGACGCGTCTTTTTCAATTGATAAGGATCAAACGCCCATCCTTGACGCAAGTCAACCTTACACCGGTTCGCGCCGGCAGACTGAGGGCTCGGAGGCATAAGCGATGAACAAGGCGTCCCAGACCGCGCAGCACGCGCTCGCTCCTTCGGAGCTGCGCTGCACGTGCGACCCCGACAAGTTCGGCTTCGACACGACCGCCGAGCTGGAAGACCTCGGCGAGGCGCTGGGGCAGCGGCGCGCGCTCGATGCGATCAAGTTCGGCATCGGGATACGGCAGGAAGGCTACAACCTGTTCGCGATGGGCCCCGAAGGCGTGGGCCGGCGCAGTGTCGTACGCCACTTTCTCGAGCAGCAGGCGCCGGCGAGCGAGGTGCCGCCCGACTGGTGCTACGTATTCAATTTCGAGACGCCGCACAAGCCGCGCGCGCTGAAATTCCCGCCAGGGCAGGCCGTTAAGTTCAAGCGCAGCATGCAGCGCCTGGTCGAGGACCTGCGCGCCGGCATCCCCGCCGCCTTCGAGACCGAGGAATACCGCGCGCGCCGGCAGGAGATCGAGAACGCGCTCAGCGAGCGCCAGGAGCAGGCTTTCGGGGCGATCGGCGAGCGCGCCAAGGAGCAGGGCATCGCGCTGCTGCGCACACCGGGCGGCTTCGGCTTCGCGCCGATGCGCGAGGACGCGGTGCTCAGCCCGCAGGAGTTCCACAAGCTGTCCGCTTCCGAGCAAAAGCGCCTCGAAGACGCGATTGCGGTCCTGCAGGAGGAGCTCGAAGGGGTGATCCACGAGGTCCCGAAGTGGCGCCGCGAAGCGCTGCACAAGCTCAGGGAGCTAAACCGCGGCGTCACCAAGACCGCGGTCAACAGCCTGATCGAGGAGCTGAAGGCCGAGTACGAGTCCCTGCCGCAGGTGCGGGAGTACCTCGGCGCGGTGCAGGAGGACGTGCTCGACCACGCCGAGTCCTTCCAGCAGCCCAAGGAAGGCGAGCAGCCGACGCTGTTCGGCATCCCGCTGCCGCAGGCCGAGAGCTCGGAGCAGCCGCTGCGGCGCTACGCGGTGAACGTTCTGATCGGGCACGAGGAGACGCAGGGCGCGCCGATCGTGTTCGAGGACAACCCGACGCACAGCAACCTGACCGGCCGCATCGAGCACATCGCGCAGATGGGCACGCTGGTGACCGACTTCACGCTCATCAAGGCGGGCGCGCTGCACCGCGCGAACGGCGGCTACCTCGTGATCGACGCGCTCAGGCTGCTGATGCAGCCCTTCGCCTACGAGGCGCTCAAGCGAGCGCTGCGCTCGCACGAGATCCGCACCGAGTCGCTCGGGCAGATGCTGAGCCTGGTGAGCACCGTGTCGCTCGAGCCCGAGCCGATCCCGCTCGACGTGAAAGTCGTGCTCGTGGGGCAGAGGCTGCTCTATTACCTGCTGCACGAGCACGACCCGGAGTTCGGCGAGCTGTTCAAGGTGGCGGTCGACTTCGAGGAGGACATGGCGCGCGACGCGCAGAGCGACCTGCTCTATGCGCGCGTCATCGCCACCATCGCCCGGCGCGAGAAGCTGCGGCCGCTTGCGCGCGCGGCCGTGGCGCGCGTGGTCGAGCGCGGCGCACGCGACGCGGGCGACGCCGACAAGGTGTCGGTGCAGATGCGCGGCCTGGCCGATCTGCTGCGCGAGTCCGACTACTGGGCGGGCGTCAACCGCCGCGACGTGGTCGCCGCAGAGGACGTGCAGCGGGCGATCGACGCACAGCAGGACCGCTCGGGGCGCATCCGCGCGCGCCTGCAGGAGGAGATCCTGCGCGGCAGGCTGCTGATCGACACCGGCGGCGCGCGCAGCGGCCAGGTGAACGCGCTCGCGGTGGTGCAGCTCGGCGGCTACGCCTTCGGCGTGCCGCATCGCGTCACCGCGCGCACGCGCCTGGGCGGCGGCCGCGTGGTGGACATCGAGCGCGAGTCCGAGCTCGGCGGACCGATCCACTCGAAGGGCGTGCTCATCCTCTCCGGCTTCGTCTCGGGCCGCTATGCCGCGGCCAAGCCGCTGTCGCTCGCGGCGAGCCTGGTGTTCGAGCAGAGCTACGGCGGAGTGGAAGGAGACAGCGCGTCCTCGGCCGAGCTGTACGCGCTGCTCTCGGCGCTCGCCGACGCCCCGGTGAAGCAGTCGCTCGCGATCACCGGATCGGTCAACCAGCACGGCGACGTGCAGGCGATCGGCGGCGTGAACGAGAAGATCGAGGGCTTCTTCGAC
>DASPRB010000052.1:0-6120 GCA_035624675.1 Burkholderiales bacterium | reverse complement strand
TCCACCGGGTGCACGCTGTACGGCAGGCCGGTCTCTTCCAGCATGATGTGGATCTTGTGGCCGTTCGGAGTCGGCCAGGTGTAGAGCTCAATCATCGTAGATCACCATTGTGCGTGCGATTTTGTCGTGAAATCCCTGCTTGCGGCGACTGACGCCGATCCACAGGAAACCGAGAAACAACGGGAGCGCGGACACGAGGTACGCGAAATAGCGCACGACGAGCCGCGCGGTGGAAGGACGCTCGCCGGTCTGCGCGTCGACGATCTTCGCGCCCACCGCCATCTTTCCGGGCGTCGCGCCGTAGCGGCGCCAGAATGCGATGACCACGACCGCCAGCACGATGTACTCGACGACGAAGTATCTGCGCACGTGGATCGCAAGCAGGATCGGCGTGGTCACCACGAACAGGATCAGCAAGTCGATCGCCGCGGCGAGCAGCCGCCTCCAGAAGCCGACGTATTCGTAGCCGGACACGCGCTCAGGCGAGCTTCACCAGCTGCTTGCCGAAGTTGCGGCCCTTGACCAGGTCGATGAGCCCCTGCGGCGCGCGCTCGATCCCTTCGACGATCGTCTCCCGGGTCTTCAGCTTTCCCTGCGCGACGTAGCCGGCGAGGGCCTTGTTCGCCTCGGCATAGCGATCCGCCCAGTCGAACACGATGATGCCCTGCATGCGTACGCGGTTCACCAGCACCGCGCCCAGGTTCTTGATGCCGTAGGGCTCGGCCGCGTGGTGCCCGGAGATACGGCCGCAGATGACGATGCGCGCGAAGGTGTTGACCAGCCGCAGCACGGTGTCGAGGGTCTCCCCGCCGACGTTGTCGAAGTAGATGTCGATGCCTTTCGGGCAGGCTTCCTTCAGGTCGCGGTACAGATTGCCAGCCCTGTAGTCGATGCAGGCATCGAAACCGAGCTCGCCCGCCACGTAGTCGCACTTCTGCCTGCCGCCGGCGATGCCCACGACGCGGCAGCCGGCAATCTTGCCGAGCTGTCCGACGACGCTGCCCACTGCGCCCGAGGCCGCCGACACCACCAGCGTATCGCCCGGCTTCGGCTTGCCGACCTCGCTCAAGCCGAAATAGGCCGTGCGTCCCGGCATGCCCAGGCAGCCGAGGTAGTACGAAGGCGGGAAGCGCGTGGCTGCGTCGATCTTCGTGAGGAGCTCGCCCTTCACCGCGGCATAAAGCTGCCAGCCGGCGGGCGCCGTCACCTTTTCGCCGCGCGCGAAGCCCGGATGCCTCGACTCGACGACCTCGCCGACCGTCTCGCCGGTCATCACGTCGCCGATTTCGACTCCCTTGGTATAGCTCTTCTGCTGCGTCATGCGCCCGAGCATGTACGGGTCGAGCGACAGCCACAGGTTCTTCACCAGCACCTCGCCATTGCCGGGCGCGGGCGCCGGCGACTCGACGAGCTTGAAGTGCGCCTCGGTCGGCAGGCCGCCGCTGAGATAGGCGGCGAGAGTCCAGGCCTTGTTCGCCGGCATCGTCTAGCTCCGATCGAGCGCGGCGAAGCGCGCCAGGTGGTGCTCGGCGTCGCCGAATTGCTGCGCGATCATGGTCAGGCGCCGGAAGGTGTGGCTCACCTTCAGCTCCTCGGTCATGCCCATGCCGCCATGCAGCTGGATCGATTCCTGGCTGACGTGGCGGCAGGCGTCCGCGACCTTCACCTTGGCCGCCGACACCAGGCGCGCGCGTTCGCGCGCGTCCTTCTCGCCGTCCACCCTGGCGCAGGCGAGGTAGGCCATCGAGCGCGCCTGCTCGGATGCGATCACCATGTCGACCATGCGGTGCTGGAGCGCCTGGAAGGTGCCGATCGGCACGCCGAACTGCTTGCGCGTCTTCAGGTACTCGAGCGTGGCGTCGTTTGCCTGCTTCATGGCGCCCACCGCCTCGGCGCACACAAGCGCCGTGGCAAAATCGACCACCTCCTCGATGAGCGCGAGCACCGCGCCTTCGCGCCCGACGAGCGCGTCGGCGCCCACCTCGACGCCCTTCAGCGTGACATCGGCGGCACGCGCCTCGTCGATCGTGGTGTAGGGTCGCAGGTTCACGCCGGCCGCGGCACGGTCCACCAGGAACAGGCTGATGCCGTTCGCCTCGGCGGCCTTGCCCGCGGTGCGCGCCGACACGACCAGCTTGTCGGCGAGCGGCGCGCCGAGCACGACGCGCTTCTCGCCATCGAGCACCCATACGCTGCCGGCCTTCTTCGCCGTGGCGGCGACGTGCGCCAGGTCGTAGCGCGCGCCCGTCTCGGTGTGCGCGAAGGCCATCTTCAGGCGGCCCTCGCTCACCGCGGGCAGGAGCGCCTTCTTCTGCGCCTCGCTGCCGCCGCGCGCCACGAGCTGCGCGGCGAGCCCCACCGTGGCGAGGAAGGGCTCCACCACCAGTCCCTCGCCGATCGCCTCCATCGCGCTCATCAGGTCGGTCGCGCCGCCGCCGAAGCCGCCGTGCTCCGGCGCGAACGGGATGCCGAGCAGCCCCATCTCGGCGAAGGTCTTCCACACCGCCTCGCTCGCGCCGTCCTTCGAGGCGACGATCTTCTTGCGCGCCTCGAAATCGTAGTCCTTGGCGACGAAGCGCCGGATCGAGTCGGCGAGCAGCTGCTGCTCTTCGCTGTAATCGAAGTTCATGGCTACAGCCCCAGAGTCATCTTGGAGATGATGTTGCGCTGGATCTCGTTCGAGCCGGCGTAGATGGTCGTCTTCCGCATGTTGCAGTAGCGCGGCGCGAGCGCCGCGGTGAAGAAGTCGAAGCCGTCGCCGCCGTTCGCCGGCTTGAACGGCTGCGCGAGCGGACCGACGGCCTGCATCATCAGCTCCGAGAGCGCCTGCTGGATCTCGGTGCCCTTGATCTTGAGCATCGACACGTCCGCGCCGGGCGGCTGGCCGGTGCGCCGCATGCGGTCGAGGAACCTGAGGTTGGTGATCTCGAGCGCGGCGATCTCGATCTCGACGCGCGACAGCTTGTCGCGGAAGCGCACGTCCTCGACGAGCGGCCGGCCGTTTTGCGTCTGCTCGGCGGCGAACTCCTTGAGCTTGGCGAGCTCGCGCTTGGAGGCCCCGATCCGACCCGTGTTCATGCGCTCGTGGCCGAGCAGGTACTTGGCGACCGTCCAGCCCTTGCCCTCCTCGAATACGAGGTTCTCGACCGGCACCTTGACGTCGTCGAAGAACACCTCGTTCACCTCGTGGCCGCCGTCCATGAGAACCAGCGGACGCACCGTGATGCCCGGCGTCTTCATGTCGAACAGCAGGAACGAAATGCCCTCCTGGCGCTTGGCCGCGCCGCTGTCGGTGCGCACCAGGCAGAAGATCCAGTCGGCGTAGTGCGCGAGCGTGGTCCAGATCTTCTGGCCGTTGACCACGTAGTGGTCGCCCTGGCGCACCGCCTTGGTCTTGAGCGACGCGAGATCGGAGCCCGAGCCTGGCTCGGAATAGCCCTGGCACCAGAAGTCGTCCCCATTGTAGATACGCGGCAGGAAGCGCTTCTTCTGTGCCTCGGTGCCGAACTTGAGCAGCACCGGCGCGCACATCGACAGCCCGAACGGGATGAGCGGCGGGGTGCCCGCGTAGCCGCACTCCTCCTCGAAGAGGTAGCGCTCGACCACGTTCCAGCCGGTGCCGCCCCATTCCTTCGGCCAGGCGGGCGCAACCCAGCCCTTCCTGGCGAGGATGCGATGCCAGGCGAGCAGGTCCTCGCGCGTCAGCTCCCGGTATTCGGCGACCTTGCGCCGCAGGCCGTCGGGCAGGTTGGCATTCAGCCAGCCCCGCACTTCGTCGCGAAAGGCCAGCTCTTCGGGGGAATAGTTGAGATCCACGGCGACCTCCTCGGGGGCGACAAGTCTAGCGCAGCGCTCAGACGATCGTCACGCCGCCGTCGGCGACGATCACCTGGCCGGTGATGAACGAAGCCGCCTCGGAAGCGAGGAACACCGCGATGCCGCCGATCTCGCGCGGCTCGCCCAGGCGCCTGAGCGGAGTGATCGCTTCGCGCTCGGCGCGGCGCTTGTCGTCCTGCCACAGCGCACGCGCGAAGTCGGTCTTGATCAGCCCCGGCGCGATTGCGTTCACGCGCACGTTCTTCGGTCCCCACTCCGCGGCGAGGTTCCTGACGAGCTGGTGGTCGGCCGCCTTCGATACGCCGTAGGCGCCGATCACCGTGCTCGAGAGCAATCCGCCGATCGAGCCAACGACGATGAAGCTGCCGCCGCCGCGGTCGGCCATCCCGGGAAGCGTCATGTTCGCGAGCCACAACACGCTTTTCACGTTGTTGGTGAAGATCTTGTCGAAGGTCTCGTCCGGCAGGCCCGTGAGCGGCCCGTAGTAGGGATTGGCTGCGGCGTTCGCCACCGCGATGTCGATCGCCCCCCAGGTCTCCTGCGTGCGGTCGACCAGCAGCTGCAGCTCCTCCTTGCGCGCCACGTTGCAAGGCTGGGCGATCACGGGCCAACCCTGGCGCTCGAACTCGGCGCGCACGGCTTCGCAGGCTTCGGCCTTGCGGCTCGAGATCACCACCTTGGCGCCGGCACGGGCCATTTCCTCGGCGATCGATTTCCCGATGCCGCGCGTCGCGCCAGTCACGAAGGCCACTTTGCCGTGCAGGTCGAAGGGGGAGCGGGACATCGGTCGGGTCCTCGGCGTTTTACTATGCGAAATATGATATGACTAAGTTGACATGATGTCGGGCTGCGAACGAATATCGAAACGCGAAACAGTCCGCCGCACCCCCCACAAGAACATCCGGAGACAAGTCCATGGGCGCACCCGAGGCCAATGCCCCCCTATCCCCTGCCGGCACAACCTACAGCTACGAGCACGAGGGCGACCGACAGTTCGCCACGACGCTGGCGCGCGGCCTCGAGGTGCTGCGCTGCTTCACGCCGCTCGAGCCGATGCTCGGCAACAAGGAGATCTCGGTGCGCACCGGACTGCCCAAGCCGACGGTATCGCGCCTCACCTACACGCTCACCAAGCTCGGCTACCTGCGGCACAACATGCGCCTGGGCAAGTACCAGCTCGGCTCCGCGGTGCTGTCGATCGGCTATCCGCTGCTCGCGTCGATGAGCGTGCGCCAGGTGGCGCGTCCGTTCATGAAGGAGCTCGCCGATTACACCGGAGGCTCGGTGTCGATGGGCATCCGCGACCGCCTCAACATGGTGTACGTCGAGTCCTCGCGCAACGGCAACACGCTCACCATGCTGCCCGACATCGGCACCGCGGTGCCGATCGCGCAGGCGGCCATCGGACGCGCGTTCCTCGCCGCCTGCACGCCCCCCGAGCGCGAGGCGGTGCTCAACCAGATCAAGGTGAAGGAGCCCGAGCTGCACCGCAAGTTCCGCCCGGCGATCGACAAGAGCCTGGAGGACATCCGCAGCCGCGGCTTCTGCGTCTCGATCGGCGAGCTGCGGCGCGAGGTGTCGGCGGTCGCGGTGCCGATGCGCCGCACGGTCGACGGCGAGATCATCGCCTTCAACTGCGGCGTGCCGTCGTTCGCGCTGAAGAAGGGGCAGCTCGAGGACGATATCGGCCCGCGCCTGGTCGCCATGGTGCGCAACATCGAGGCGGCCCTCGGGATCCACTGACGTGGCCGACGAAGGGCGCATAGGCGTCGCGCGCCACGGGCGCGTGCTGTCGCTCGTCATCGACAACCCCGCCCAGCGCAACGCGCTCAGGCCCGAGTTCTCGCAGGCGCTCGCGCGCGAGCTGCGGCTCGCCTCGGACGACGACTCGATCGGCGCGGCGGTGATCTCCGGCGCCGGTGCGCACTTCTGCGCCGGCGGCGACCTCGCCACGCTGCACGAGACGCGCCGCACGCAGCCCCGGCAGCACCACTACGACCGAATCAGCCGCCTGAACGAGCTGGTGCGCGCGCTGCGCCAGTGCGCGAAGCCCGTGATCGCCGCGGTCGAGGGCCACGCCGCGGGCGCGGGCTTTTCCATCGCCCTTTCCTGCGACCTGATCGTCGCCGCCGAGGACGCGCAGTTCACCATGGCCTACGTCAAGGTCGGCCTGAATCCGGACGGCAACGGCAGCTATTCGCTCGCGCGCGCGCTGCCGCCGCAGATGGCCGCGGAGCTCGCGATGACCGGCACGGCCATCGCCGCATCGCGCCTCGCCGCGCT
>DASPRB010000050.1:0-2149 GCA_035624675.1 Burkholderiales bacterium | reverse complement strand
CGCCTCGCGCGTCTTCTCCTCGTCGGCCCAGTAGCCGAGCATCACCGAGTAGCCGCGCGTGAGCAGCTCGCCCTTCTCGCCGCGCGGCACGACGCGGCCTTCCGCGTCGACGATCTTCACCTCGATGTGCGGCTGGATGCGGCCGACCGTCGACACGCGCCGCTCGAGGGGATCGTCCACCGAGCTCTGGAAGCTCACCGGCGAGGTCTCGGTCATGCCGTAGGCGATCGTCACCTCGCGCATGTTCATCTTGTCGGCGACGCGCTTCATCACCTCGACCGGGCAGGGCGAGCCCGCCATGATGCCGGTGCGCAGCGTCGACAGGTCGTACTTCGCGAAATCCGCGTGGTCGAGCACCGCGATGAACATGGTCGGCACGCCGTGCAGCGCGGTGCAGCGCTCGGCCTGCACCGTCTCGAGCACGCTCTTCGGATCGAAGCCGCCCTCCGGGAACACCATTGCCGCGCCGTGCGTCACGCAGGCGAGATTGCCGAGCACCATGCCGAAGCAGTGGTACAGCGGCACCGGGATGCACAGCCGGTCGCGCTCGCCGAAGCGCATCGCCTCGCCGATGAAGAAGCCGTTGTTCAGGATGTTGTGGTGCGTGAGCGTCGCGCCCTTGGGCGAGCCGGTGGTGCCGGAGGTGAACTGGATGTTGATCGGGTCGTCGAACTGCAGCGTCTTCGCGAGCGCCTCGAGCCGCTCGACCTCGGCGTCGCTCGCGTCCACCGTCAGCTCGCCGAAATTGAGCATGCCCGGGGTCTTGTCGTCGCCGAGGCGGATTACCGTCCTCAGGTGCGGCAGGTTGGGCAGTGCGTCGTGCAGGATCTCGATGTAGTTGCTGGTCTTGAAGGCGGGCGACAGGATGAGCGCCTTGCATTGCACCTTGTTGAGCGCGTACTCGAGCTCGGTCCTGCGGTACGCGGGGTTGATGTTGACCAGGATGATCCCCGCCTTGGCGGTGGCGAACTGCACCAGCACCCACTCGGCGCAGTTCTGCGACCAGATGCCGACGCGGTCGCCTCGCTCGAGGCCCAGGCGCAGCAGCCCCGCGGCGAGGTTGTCGACGCGGCGCTGCAGCTCGCCGTAGGTCCAGCGGATGTGCTGGTGGCGCACCACCAGCGCCTCGCGCTCGCGGTGCTTCAGTGCGACGCGGTCGAAGTGCTCGCCGATCGTCTCGCCGATGAGCGGCACCTGCGAGGCGCCGTGCACGTAGCTCGGTTTCTTGTCCATGTCTCCTCCTGTCCTTTCCGTCCGGATTCCGATCCTACTATCCTAGAATGGCGGGGTCACCGACCGGAGCGCACATGGCTGACAGAATTGCAATCCCGCTCGACTTCCAGGACCGCTGCGTACTGCTGACCGGCGCAGCGGGCAACCTCGGGCGCGCGCTCGCCGCGGCCTTCGCGGCGCGCGGCGCGCAGCTCGCGCTCGTCGACCTCAAGCGCGAGGCGCTCGAGAAGGCCTACGGCGCGGAGAACGAGCGGCGCCTGTTCGCCGCCGCGAACCTGCTCTCGCCGGACGAGGTCGAGCGCGCGGTGCGCGCGATCCTCGCGCGCTTCGGCAGGATCGACGTGCTGGTGAACGTCGCGGGCGGCTTCCGCATGGGCGAGGCGGTGCACGAGACCTCCGATCAGACCTGGAACTTCCTGTTCGACCTGAACGCGAAGAGCCTGCTGCACGCGGTGCGCGCGGTGGTGCCGCACATGCTCGCCGCCGGCGGCGGCAAGGTGGTCAACATCGGCGCCTTTGCCGCGCAGAAGGGCGGCGCGCAGATGGGCGCCTATGCCGCGGCGAAGAGCGCGGTGATCCGGCTCACCGAGTCGATGGCCGCCGAGCTGCGCGAGAAGAACGTGAACGTCAACTGCGTGCTGCCGACGATCATCGACACGCCCGAGAACCGCGCCGCGATGCCCGCGGCCGACCCGGCGCGCTGGGTCGCGCCCGCGGACCTCGCGAACGTGATCCTGTTTCTCGCCTCGGACGCGGCACGCGCGGTGCACGGCGCCGCGCTGCCGGTCGCAGGGCTGTCCTAGCCGATCGAGCCCATCGCTCCGGGGTAGGACACCTCCTGCAGCTTGCCGGTGTCGACGTCGTAGATGAAGCCGCGCACCGTCATCGCGTCGGCTCCGCTGGTCGGGATCCAGGG
>DASPRB010000044.1:0-2334 GCA_035624675.1 Burkholderiales bacterium | reverse complement strand
CTGCTGTACCGGATCTGGCCGCGGCTGCGGAACTACCTCGAATGAGCGCCCTGCTCCAGGTCGAGAACCTGAGCAAGCGCTTCGGCGGCCTGCGCGCCGTGCAGGAGCTGAGCTTCGAGGTCCCCGAAGGCGCGATCCTCGGCCTGATCGGCCCGAACGGCGCGGGCAAGACAACGGTCTTCAACCTTCTGAACGGCGTGTTCGCGCCCGACGAGGGGCGGGTGCGCTTCCGCGGCGCCGACGTCACCGGGCTCGCGCCGTTCCGCGTTGCGCGCCAGGGCCTGGCGCGTACCAACCAGATCGTGCAGCCGTTCATGACCATGACGGTGCTCGAGAACTGCATCGTCGGCGCGTGCTTCGGGCGCGATAACCTGCCGCTCGCCCGCGCGCGCGCGGCCGCGCGCCAAGCCGCCGAGCTGGTCGAGCTCGAGGACCGGCTGGACATGCTCGCCTCGCAGCTCACGATCGCCGGCAAGAAGCGCCTGGAGCTCGCGCGCGCGCTCGCCGCCCAGCCGACGCTGCTGCTGCTGGACGAGGTGCTCGCGGGACTCAACCCGACCGAGGTCGAGCGCATGATCGGCGTCATCCGCAAGATCCGCGAGAGCGGCGTGTCGGTCCTGATGATCGAGCACCTCATGCAGGCGATCATGAGCCTGTCGGACCGCATCGTGGTGCTCAACCTCGGCTCCAAGCTCGCCGAGGGCATGCCGGCCGAGGTCGCCGCCGATCCGCTGGTGATCGAGGCCTACCTCGGCGACCCCGGGCTCGCGGTCAAGTTGGGCTGAGCGATGGGCGATCCCGTCCTCCAGGTCGAGGCGCTCGAAGCCGGCTACGGCGAGGTGCAGGTGCTGTGGGGCGTGTCGCTCGCTGCCGCGCCCGGCAAGCTCACCACCATCGTCGGCGCGAACGGCGTGGGCAAGACTACGACGCTGCGCGCGGTGGCCGGCAGCATCCGCCCCTGGGCCGGCAGGGTGAGCTTCCGGGGCGAAGACGTCACGCGCCTCCCGCCGCACCGCAAGGCGGCACGCGGCCTGGCGCTGGTGCCCGAGGGCCGCCAGCTGTTCGCCGCCATGTCGGTCGAGGAGAACCTCGAGATGGGCGCCTACGCGAGGCACGGTGCGAGCAGCTACGCGAGCCGGCTGGAGCGCGTCTACGAGCTCTTTCCGCGCCTCAAGGAGCGCCGCGACCAGCGCGCGGGCACCTTCTCCGGCGGCGAGCAGCAGATGCTCGCCATCGCGCGCGGCCTGATGTCCGATCCCGCGCTGCTGATCATCGACGAGCTCTCGCTCGGCCTCGCGCCGCTCGTGGTGCACCAGATCTTCACCACGCTCAGGAAGCTCAAGGACGAGGGCCTGTCGATCCTGCTGGTCGAGCAAAACGTGCACCTCGCCTTCGCGCTCTCGGACTACGCCTACGTGATCGCCGAGGGACGCCTGTTCACCGAAGGCGACCCGGACAAGCTCGCCGCCATGCCCGAGATCCGCAAGGCCTATCTCGGCCTCTAGGCGCGCGCCTCAGAGCGAGAGCGCGCCGGGGCCGCTCCAGCCGGTCGCCTCGCCCGGATAGCCCGGCTGCGCGGATGCGAGCCGCACGCCGCGCAGCTCCAGCTCGTGGCTCCAGTGATGGTGCCCGAAAACCCACGCCGCCACGCGCGCGCGCGCCGCGGCGTCGATCAGCTCGTCGCAATCGCTGTGGAACGCGGGCGAAAGCGGCGTGACGCCGAAGCCGGGGTGACGCGCGGCCGAATGCGGCACGTGGTGCGTGACCACGAGCGTCGGCCCGTCGTGCGGCTCGGCGAGCCGTGCCGCGAGCCAGGCGCGCGACAGGCGGTGCTCCGTGAGCGCGTCCTGCGGCAGGAACGGCGCGCCGCCGCGGCGCGTGATCAGGCGATGGTCGACGATCTTCTCGTGCGCGAGACGCATCGCCTGCGCCGGCTCGCCGTTCGCCGCGTAGTCGGTCCACAGCGTCGCGCCGAGCACGCGCAGCGTGCGGCCGCCGATCGCGTAGCGCGCCTCGCCGCGGTCGAGCACCGTCACGCCGTCCACCCGCGCGGCAAGCAGCGCCGCGCGCTCCTCGTCGAACGAGCCGCGGTAGTACTCGTGATTGCCGGGCACGACCACCGCCGGGCAGCCGAGCAGCCGCGCCGCCTGCTCCGCATAGCGCAGCGTCGAGACGTCGCGCTGCGAGCGCATCCTGCCGATGTCGCCGGCGAGCACCAGCAGATCCGCCGCGCCGGCGAGCCCGCGCAGGTCCGGTCCGAGGTCGAGCGGCATGAGCTCGGTCCAGCCCAGCCGGCCCGCCTTCTCCCGGATCTCGATGTGGATGTCGCTGAAG
>DASPRB010000125.1:0-13119 GCA_035624675.1 Burkholderiales bacterium | reverse complement strand
CAGCACACGCACTTCTTCTCGTCGACCTCGAGCGAGGGCTTGCCGTTCACCAGCGCCGGGCGGATCGCCGCCACCGGGCAGCGCGCCACCACCGCGGGGCGCTCGCACACGTTCGCCACCAGGTCGTGGTTGATCTTGGGGGGCTTGGTGTGCTGCACGATGATCGCGAGGTCGGCCTGCCCGCCGCAGTTGATCTCGCAGCACGAGGTCGAGAGCTTGACGCGGTTCGGCATCTCGCACTTGACGAACTCGTCGTACAGCTCGTCCATCAGCGACTTGACCACCCCCGAGGCGTCGGTGCCGGGGATGTCGCAATGCAGCCAGCCCTGCGTGTGCGCGATCATCGACACCGAGTTGGCCGTGCCGCCGATCGGAAACCCCGCGCCGTTGAGCGCCTTGATGAGCGGCTCGACCTTCGCCTTGTCGGCGACCATGAACTCGATGTTCGAGCGCGTGGTGAAGCGCACGTGCCCGTCGGCGTGCTGGTCGGCGATGTCGCACAGCTTGCGGATCGTGTAGTGGTCCATCTGGCGCTGCGTGCCGGCCTTGACGGTCCAGATCTCCTCGCCGTTGGCCGCGCGGTGCATCAGCACGCCGGGCTTCGGGTGGCTGTGATAAACCCATTTCCCGTAGTGCTTCTTCATCAGCGGATGCATGTACTGCATCGGGTCCGGCGCCCCGTGCTCGACCGGCATCTTCGGTTGTGCTTGTGCCATCGTTCGCTCTCCTTCAGGCGGCCTTCTGCCCGGCCTGCGCCTTGGCGACCTGCTCTTCCCAGTCGTCGGTGCGCACGTAGGGATTCATGCGCGGGAAGAGCACCATGTTCGGGTCGACGGGGATCTCGACCGCCTCGAGGAAGTTGGCCAGCCCGATGCGCTCGATCGTCTCGCCGACGCGCTCGTGGTCGAGCGCGTTCTCGGCGAAGAAGTCGAGCACCTTGCGCGCCAGCTCCTTCAGCTTCTCGAAATCCTCGTCGCTCTCGAGCTTCATGAACGGCACCACCATGATCCCCATGGTCGAGCCGATCTTGAGCACGCCCTTGCCGCCGATCAGGATCGACACGCCGCGCTCCTTGCCCGGCAGCAGCGCGCCCGGCATCACGTTCAGGCAGTGCATGCAGCGCACGCAGTCGTGGTTGTCGATCTCCAGGCACTGCGCGTCGTCGAGCTTCACGCGCGAGACATGCGCAGGCGGCGCCTCGCCGTTCAACTTCCTCACGCGGATCGCCTTGGTCGGGCAGCGCGTCACCACGTTGTCGACCAGCTCTTCCATGCCGTGCGCCGCGAACCATTCGCGCGCCAGCTTTTCGTCCGCGCGGATGTTGTCGCGCCAGGTGCCGATGGTCGCCATGTCCGAGCGCTGGATCGCGTTCACGCAGTCGTTCGGGCAACCGGAGAACTTGAACTTGAACTTGTACGGCAGCGACGGGCGGTGCATGTCGTCCAGGTTCGAATTGATCACCTCGCGCAGCGCGCGCTGCTCGTCGTAGCAGCTCATCTCGCAGCGCGCCGAGCCGACGCAGCACATCGAGGTACGCATCGCCGCGCCCGCGCCGCCGAGGTCGAAGCCCATCGCGTTCAGCTCGTCGAACGCGGGCTGCACGTTCGCGGTGCTCACGCCCTGGAACATGATGTCCCCGCTCTGGCCGTGGAAGGCGATCAGGCCCGAGCCGTACTTCTGCCAGACGTCGCACAGCTTCCTGAGCAAGTCGGTCGAGTAGTGCATCCCGGCGGGCGGCTGCACGCGCAGCGTGTGGAACTCGGCCGCCTCGGGGAAGACCGGCTTGCCGTCCTGGCCCTTGAGCTCCGTGAAGCGCGGGATCACGCCTGCGCCGTAGCCGTACACGCCGACCGTGCCGCCCTTCCAGTAGCCGATCTTGTTGCGGTACGACGCCTCGAGCTGGCCGAGCAGGTCGACTGCCATGTCGTTTTCCTTGGCCAGGCGCTTCAGTCCCGTGACGAAGCTCGGCCAGGGACCCTTCTCCAGCTCGTCGAGAATCGGCGTTTCATACATCTTCTTGGTCATGCGGGCCTCCTCCGGTCGGTGCGACGGATTTCTCACGCTCGCGTCATGCTAGTGACAGTCGCGGCCCGCGCCATCTGCCCGGAGGTGGAAAGCGACCTACCCGGACGGGTAGGTGCACGCCCTCCCTTCGAGGGAATGCGCCGCGCGGCGCCTTGGCGCGACACTGCCCGGATGGCCGAAACCCGTTCGCTTGCCAGCCTGACCGTGCCGCTCGGCGGACAGCTGATCGAGCTGCAGGAGATCGAGCATGCGCCCGGCGGCATGGCGCTGCTGCGCGTGCGCATTCGCGAGGGCAAGCGCTTCACCGTGTTCGACATCGATCCGGCGAGCGCGCGCGCCTGGGGCGAAGCGATGCTCGCCTGGGCGGAGCGGCAGCATGCAGCACGGGCCTGAGCGTTCGGCGAGCGTCGCGGACCTGCGCTTCGCGCTGCACGGCGCGCGCCTGCCGGCGGATCACGGCGAGGCGCTCGCCGAGGCGGTCGCGGCGGAGCTGCCGTGGCTCGCGACAGTCCGCGACGCGGGCATCCACGCGGTGCGCGGCACGCCGATCGGCGGCGGGCTGCTCGGCATCTCGCGCCGCGCGCGCCTTGCGCTGCGCCTGCCGCGCGCACGCCTGGTGGACGCCCACGCGCTCGCCGGCCGCAGCCTGAGGGTCGGCGCCGAGACGCTCGGCGTCGGCGAGGCCGCGTCCTGGCCGCTCGCGGCGAGCGTCACGCTGTACTCGCGCCTGGTGATCGCCGGCCCGGCCGAGGAGCAGGCCTTCGCCGCGGCGCTCGCGGCGCTGCTCGGCGCCCAGCTCGGCGCCGAGAGCGCGGCCTGCCAGGTGGTGCTCGGAAAGCCGGGCGCGGTCGCCACGCGCGAGGGGCCGCGCGGCGGCTTCAGCGTGCTCCTGCACGGCCTGAGCCCGGACGCGTCGCTCAGGCTGCAGGAGCGCGGCCTGGGCGAGCTGCGCCTGTACGGCTGCGGGATCGTCGTGCCGTACAAATCCATCGCTGCCGTATGAATACCGAGGAGACCCAATGAGCGAAACCAAGACCCAGGCCGACGTGCGGCTCGATCTCTCCGGACTCACCTGCCCGGCGCCGCTCGTCGGCGCGAAGCAAGTGGTCGACGACCTCGCGCCGGGGCAGGTTCTCGCGCTGGTGTCCGACTGCCCGGGCACGCGCGACGACCTCTTCATCTGGGCGCGGCACACCGGCAACGACCTGCTGCAGGTCGAACATCTGGCCGGCAAGCAGCACGTGTTCTATATCCGCAAGGGCAAGGGGCCGGCGCCGCGCGCGCAGGTGACGCTCGACATGCGCGGCGCGGTCTGCCCGGGACCGGTGCTCGAAGCGCGCCGCGTGCTGGACGGCATGAAGCCGGGCGAGACGCTGCGCCTGCTGACGAGCTGCCCCGCGGCGCGCGACGAGGTGGCCGCCTGGACGCGCGCCACGCAGGTGAAGCTCGCCGGGTCGCGCGAGATCGGCGCGGACGAATGGGAGTTCTACCTGCACCGCCCATGAAGCCGGTACGCGCCAAGACGGTCTGGTTCAGAAAGCAGGCGTCGCGCTCGCCCAAGGAGCTCGCGAGCGTGCTCGCCTCGACGCTGTGGCGGCTGGCCGACAAGCTGGTCGACAACCTCGCGCGCGCGGACTACGACATCGTCACCCCGGCGCGCGGCTACAGGATCATCGCCGAGGTGCTGGCGCTCGGCCTGCACCTGTGCGACCGCTGGGCCTACGGCCGGCTGGACGACGCGCAGCGCGCTGCGCTGGTGCAGGCAATCGGCGCCCACCTGGCCGATACCATGGAGAGCAATGTGCGCGGAACCCGCGCAAACTTCGTCGACATGCTCAACCGGCGCGGGTCAGACTACGCGGGCTTCGACATCCCGTCCTCGGGCGCGGGCTTCCCGGTGCTGCGCTACCTCGGCGCGCAGATCCGCGAGGCGATGGAAGAGCACGACCAGCACTGGGTGATGGACCAGGTGATGGACGTCGAGATGCCGGATGTGCTCGGCACCCTGAAGAAGACCTTCGACGGCCTGCTCGCGCAGCCCGGCTGACGCCATGCCGGGACCGTTCGATCTCGAAGACGTGCAGGCCTATCGCGAATGGCGAGAGGAGAAACTTTCTTTCGCCGCCACCCGGATCGAGGTCATCGAATTAGGCAATCCTAGGAATCTAAGGACGTCTGAACGCGAAGCCCTTCTCGCAAGCTGCGCGCGTACGAACACGGCGATCTACCGCTCGCCCATCACTCACGAGGACAAGAGCCTTCCGCGCCTGCTCGGCCTGCAGCTCGGCCTCGAGCGCCTGGACGGCAACTATCTGGCGGACGACGACGGCATCTCGTCGATCACGCCGGGCGCGGGAACGCGCGGCGAGTTCATCCCGTACACCGACCGCGCGATCGGCTGGCACACCGACGGCTACTACAATCCCGCGTCGCGGCGCATCCGCGCCATGACGCTGCACTGCGTGCGCGCCGCGGAAGAAGGCGGCGAGAGCGCGCTCATGGATCACGAGCTCGCCTACATTCTGCTGCGCGACGAGGACCCGGAATTCGTGCGCGCGCTCTCCGCGCCCGAGGTGATGACCATTCCGCCGCGCCTGGAGGGCGAGGCGCTGGTGCGGCCCGCCGAGACAGGCCCGGTGTTCAGCGTCGACGAGCGCGAAGGCGTGCTCCACATGCGCTACACGGCGCGCGGCGTGAACATCGTCTGGAAAGACGACGAACCCACGCGCGCGGCGCGCGCCGCGCTCGAGCGTCTCCTGTCCGAGTCGCCGTACGTTGTCCGACTGCGGCTCGAGCCCGGCATGGGCATCGTGTGCAACAACGTGCTGCACGCGCGCACCGCCTTTCGCGACACGCCGCAGCGCCGCCGCCTGCTCTATCGCGCGCGCTACTACGACCGCATCGCGGCGCGGGCCGAGCTGAAGAGCGCGGCTCGTTGAATCAATAAAGGATAGGAACTCAGCTTCGTCGATCCTTTAGTGGTCGCGTGGCTGCGTTGAGCCACGGGCGGCCTACGGACCGCGCGGCCGCCTGATACGGGCCGGCAACAAAATCGCGACCTCCTGAAATCGGGCGGTTACCGCGGGGCGATAGCCTGCTTTCGCGCGGTTCATCGACCCGGGGGTGCGGCGGATGGACGAATCCATCGGAACAACCGCTCACCTTCAAACGACCGCGATCAATCTTGCACACAGACTATCAAGGAGACAGATCATGATGACCAAACCACAGACTCCCACTACCCGTAAGACGGCCCAGTATCCGCAACCCGCCGCACGTGCCCGCACCGGGCGGCACGACACGCGTACGGCGCGAATCCGCCGCTCGCGCCGGTCTCGCAGTACGCTGAGGATGCGCGTGGCCGAGGCCTTCCGGACGATGGGGCACGGCGCCGACCCGAGGACGGCATTCGCACAGACCAAGGCGTTTTACCGCACGGCCGGGGGCGACTGGACGCGCGCGCTGACGTAGCCGTCGTTGGACCACATCGACCGCTGGTACCAGGAAGAGCACCTACAGGTGCGCTGAAGGCAATCAACGCGCGGCGCGCGTGGCGCGGCTGGGACCACGTCGACGCGCCGGTGCACTACGAAGGATAGGAAATTCCTTCGCGCCCGCGCCCCGAAACGCGGGCGGTACCGGCGGGTTTGGGATCGCCGAGCGGCGCCGCTGGGCACGATCGTGAGTGAGGCCGTGCGCGGCGACGTCGCCGCATAGATTGCGAACAGCACGACGGCCACTGCGGTCGCCTGCAGCCAGTCGAGGCGCAGCACGGAACAGTCCTGCCGACGTCAGCAGAAGTGCTTCCGACACATCCCGACTGCGGCGCCCAATAACATTGGGTCCGGTCGTCATCTCTCTCCGTCAACTACCTTAGGGAGTCTCGCAATCAGATATCCAATCTGCCAATCGCTCCAGGACCACAGCCGCGCGCGGTATTCGGGTAGATCGATGTCCTCCGTCACGCCTTTAATGCCTGTCCTTCTAGCATTCCAGCCCGACGGAGTGTAGGCCAAAACACCCAAAACCTGCACGAAGACCGACCAGCCGATCGCGGCTGCGTACGCGTATCGCCAAGCGCTCTGCGTGCGGAGCCCGTCGAGAGCAGGTATGCACAGGACAGCAAGCAGCGGCACACTGTCGACGATCGGACGGTAGCCGTATGTCCAGCCGCCCCACCAGTCAAACCAGATGAACGCGGGAATCCACAATAGAGGTACCGCTACCGTGAGAAAACGGAGCGCCGCGTACTTATGGTGCCTCCAAGCGAGGAGACCACCGGCAAATGCGGCGGCGAGAAAAGGCGAATAGACAAGCAACCCGCGCGACGGGCTAAACAGAAGACCCGCGGCACCTTGCCACAATGGAGTCTGCCAAAGATCCGGCGAACCTGTCTTTTGTGTTGCGATTGCTGCGCCCGCAGCGAGCTGTCCAAAATCGAACGGCGAGCCGAGGTAGTAGTTGTTGTACGCAAGCACGCCGATCGCCGCCGGAAGCATTGAGAGGACAAATACGACAGCCGCGCGGCGATCAGATACAAGCAGGAAAGTCAGAGCAGCAATAGCAACGATAGCGGCTGTCGGTCGACACGCCGCCGCCGCCGAAAAGGCCAGACCCGCCACGACGCCACGCACCCACGCATTCTCGCCGCGCAGCACGCTGAGTATCCCGAGAGACACGAAGAACAACTCCGGAGTCTGCTGCCAAAGCCCGTTCGCAGAGATCGTCCATACACAAGTACCGAGGCCGTATGCGGCTGCGAGAACAAATGCACGGCGACGGGTCGTAAATGCGATCGCCGTCAGGAATACCATCGCGACAGACGCCGCAACCAGCAATTCCGCGGTAATCGTCGCAACCTGAACCGTCACATATGGATCATTCAACGCTGGCCATCCGAGCCACGATGCTGCGGCGGCAATCGGGAGCGCGGTCAGCCCGGGCCCTGGTCCGAACGCGCCAACAAACAGCGCCTGGTCCGTGCCGGCGCGGCGGCGTGAGGTGGGAATAAGAAAATATCGCGGAGATTGTATTTGGAGTAACCCGGCTTCGTGGTACCGCCATGCGGGAACTCCCACACCGGGTATAAGCTCATTCCACCTGCTGATGCTCAGGGTTTGCGTATTCCCGTGGCCGGTCTTGGCGCTCCAAATGAACATAATTGGAGCTTGTAGTGAGCTGAACGCGAAATCTCCGTACGTGAGGACGCTTACCGGTAGAAAGGCATTGGGTACCGTGTCCTGGCTTTCAAACGCGCGAGAATGGCTCGCGTGGTAGACGCTCCACGCGGCAACAAACACAATTGTCGCGAGTACGAGATCCCGCCGGATCTCAGTCATGCTGCGACGAAGGCACAGCCGATTGCATGCCTATGAAATGAGAGATATCGGCGAAGATGTGCATATTGCAGGGAGTGAGTATGTCTCAAAGGATAGCAAAGGATAAAGGATAGGAAATTCCTTCTCGCCCGCGCGCCGAAACGCAGGCGGTGTCGGGGGCCGCGCGTCAAGTACTCGCGCGGCGGCGCGGCTTCGGGGTGCGCGGCAAGCCGGTGTGCTGGGTGCGGAACGGCTGCGCGCGCCGCGCGGCTTCGTCAGCCGGCCGGCGCCGGCCCTCGTGCTTGCCGCCCGTGCCGGCCGGTTGCCACGCGGGGATGAGCTGATGCTTGCCCGGACCGATCAAGTCGGCGCGCCCCATCCTCTTCAGCGCCTCGCGCAGGATCGGCCAGTTGTTCGCGTCGTGGTAGCGCAGGAACGCCTTGTGCAGCCGCCGCGCGCGCAAGCCTTTCGGCACGTGGATCCGCTCGCCCTCGCGCGTGATCGCGCGCAGGGGATTCGTCTCCGAGTGGTACATCGCGGTCGCGGTCGCCATCGGCCCGGGCAGGAAGGCCTGCACCTGATCGGCGCGAAAGCCGTTCTTCTTCAGCCACAGCGCGAGCTCGAGCATGTCCTCGTCGGTGGTGCCCGGATGCGCGGCGATGAAGTAGGGAATCAGGTACTGCTCCTTGCCCGCTTGCTTCGAGTACTCGTCGAACATTGCCTTGAAGCGATCGTACGAACTGATGCCCGGCTTCATCATCAATCGCAGCGGCCCTTCCGATATCGCCTCGGGCGCGATCTTCAGGTAGCCGCCGACGTGGTGCTGCGCGAGCTCCTTGACGTACTCGGGCGACTTGACCGCGAGGTCGTAGCGCACCCCCGAGGCGATGAGAACCTTCTTGATGCCCGGCACCTCGCGCGCGCGGCGATAGAGGTGGATGAGGGCCGAGTGGTCGGTGTCGAGGTTGGGACAGATGCCCGGGTAGACGCACGACGGCTTGCGGCACGCCGCTTCGATCTCGCGCGACTTGCACGCGAGGCGATACATATTGGCGGTCGGTCCGCCGAGATCCGAGATCACGCCGGTGAAGCCCGGCACCGTATCGCGCACGGTCTCGATCTCGCGGATCACCGAATCCTCCGAGCGGCTCTGGATCACGCGCCCCTCGTGCTCGGTGATCGAGCAGAACGTGCAGCCGCCGAAGCAGCCGCGCTGGATGGCGATCGAGAAACGGATCATCTCGTAGGCGGGGATCTTCGCGCCGCCCGGACTTTCGGCTTCATAGGCCGGGTGCGGCACGCGCCGGTAAGGCAGCTCGTAGAGCCTGTCCATCTCCCTGGTCGTGAGCGGGATCGGCGGCGGGTTGAGCCACACGTCGACCTCGCCGTGCGCCTGAGCGAGCGCGCGCGCGTTGCCCGGATTCGACTCAGTATGCAGGATGCGCGAGGCGTGCGCGTAGAGCACCGGATCGTCGCGCACTGCCTCGTACGCCGGCAGACGGACGAAGCTCGTCTGGCGCAGGGCGTTCGGCACCTCGCGCGCCGAATGGGCAACGAGGCGAACCACGCCAGGCGCTTGCATCGCGTAGGGATCGGGACGCGGCGCGAGCGGTCCCGGCGCGTCGATCGAGGTCGAATCGATCTCGATCCAGCCCTCGGGCGGCGCCTTGCGCGCGAACGCCGTGCCGCGCAGGTCGGTGATGTTCGCGATCGGCTCGCGCTTCGCCAGGCGGTGCGCGATCTCGACGATCGCCCGCTCCGCGTTGCCGAACACGAGCAGGTCGGCCCGCGCATCGAGCAGGATCGAGCGGCGCACCTTCTCCGACCAGTAGTCGAAATGCGCGATGCGCCGCAGGCTCGCCTCGATGCCTCCGATCACGATCGGCACGTCCTTGAACGCCTCGCGCGCGCGCTGCGCATAGACGATCACCGAGCGATCGGGGCGCTTGCCCGCGACGCCGCCCGGCGTATAGGCGTCGTCCGAACGGATGCGCCGGTCGGCGGTATAGCGGTTGACCATCGAATCCATGTTGCCGGCGGTGATGCCGAAGAACAGGTTCGGCGCGCCGAGGCGCTCGAAGTCTTCGGCCGAGTTCCAGTCCGGCTGCGCGACGATTCCGACGCGAAAGCCCTGCGCTTCGAGCAGCCGGCCGACGATCGCCATGCCGAAGCTCGGATGATCGACATAGGCGTCGCCGGTGACGAGCACGATGTCGCACGAATCCCAGCCGAGCGCGTCCATTTCCGCGCGCGACATCGGCAGGAAGGGCGCCGGGCCGAAGCGCGCCGCCCAGAACTTGCGGTACGAAAAGAGGTCCCTTGCGGCCTGCATGCGTGCATTACACCACGCCCGGCGCCGGGTGACCTCACCACTCGGCGTAGAGAGTTCCGCCTTCGATCTTGCTCGGGTAGCGCTTCAGCGGCCGGTCGCCCTTCGCGGTGCACTCGCCGGTCGCGATGTCGAACGTCCAGCCGTGCTTCGGGCACCTGAGCTCGCGGCCGTCGAGCGCCGCGAGCGGGATCGGCGTGCGCTGGTGCGGGCAGTGGCTGTCGTACACGGCGCAGGCGCCGTCGGCGCGGTAGACGAGCAGCGTGCGTCCTTCGCACTCGATCCGCGTCATGCCCCCCGAAAATTTCTCCATCGTCCCGACGCGGTGCCAGGCGGCCGGGCCGACCGCGTCCAGGCGGAATTCGGGCAGGTCGGAAGCGAGCAGCACGTCCACCGCCCACACGATCTTCGAAAGACCCAGGGCCGGAAACGCCATCAGCAGCGCGTCGAGGATCTCCTCGGCGCTCGCCCCGTCGCCGAGCGCGCGCTTCACGTACTGCAGCAGGCCGCGTTCGGTCTGCGCATGCACCTTGGTGATGACCGAGATGAGCGAGCGCGTCTTGGGATCGAGCCGGCTGCCCGCATCCTTGAGGAAGCGGAAGTAGTGGCCCATCGCCTCGGGCCGCGCCTTGAGGAGGTAGCTGAGCGCGTCGCTCATCGGCGCTAGCCTGTGCTCCAGGCGCGCGGCCGCCGCATGCCGGCGATCTTGCAGGCCTGGCGCACGTATCCGTAGGGGAAGAGCTCGAAGAGCTTGGTGCGCGCCTCTCCGCCCAGGCCGACCTCGTCGGCGAGGTGGCGGATCACGTAGCGCGCGTCGGGCGCGATCTGGCGCAGGTCGAGGTAGCGCCGCATGAATTCGATCACTTGCCAGTGCAGCCGGCCAAGCTGCAGGTTCTCGCGCCGCGCGAGCTCTTCGGCCACCGGCTCGCTCCAGTCGCCCGGATCGACAAGGTAGCCCTCGTCGTCCGTGTCGATATTCCTGCCCTGAACCTCGATCGCCATCGTTCCGCCTGTGCACTTGGCCAGACGAAACGTATACCACGAAAAAAAAGGGGGCTTTAAGCCCCCGATTGGGTAGGTACTGCGCCCGGGACCAGAGAAGGAAGGAAGGAGGACCCCGGCCCCGGGGTGCTGCTTAATTGGATTTCTTCTCTTCGTCCGTCTTCTCTTCGTCGTCTTTGGCCAACAGAGCTGCGAAGAGTGAGGCGAACAGTTCTTTCATGTGTGCTCTTGGCGGTTGCGATCAACGGCTACTCGGGATGCATTAAAGCCTGAAGCGGTAACCATTCTATTTCCCTGTTGGCGGCGTTTATTGCGCAGTAGCGCTCCTTTATTGCGTAACATGTCGTGGCCGGCTAGGCGTTACACGGCGTTACATTTGGTTCGCAGGCCCCAGCCTGCGGTATAAAGCGTCGCCATGGAGCCACAGGATCACGCGCTGGTCGTCGACGACGACGGCGAAATCCGCAATCTGCTCGCGGAGTACCTGGGCCGCCAGGGATTCCGCGTCTCGCTGGCGCGCGACGGGCGCGAGATGCGCCAGGTGCTCCAGGCGAGCCGGCCGGACGTCGTGGTGCTCGACATCATGCTGCCCGGCGAAGACGGCCTCGCGCTGTGCCGCGACCTGCGCGCGAAGTCGAATATCCCGGTGATCATGCTCACCGCTCGCGGCGAAGAGCTCGACCGCATCATCGGCATCGAGATGGGCGCCGACGACTACCTCGCCAAGCCCTTCAGCCCGCGCGAGCTGCTGGCGCGCATGAAGAGCGTGCTGCGCCGCGCGCGAGCATCGCCGCCGGCGCGCGCCGAGGGGCATCGCGTGCGCTTCGCCGGCTGGACGCTCGACCTCGCCGCGCGCCACCTGGTCGCCCCCGACGGGGTGGTGGTGCCCCTCGGCGGCACCGAGTTCCGGCTGCTGTCCACGTTCGTAGAGCATCCCAACCGCGTGCTCGACCGCAACCAGCTGATGGATCTCACCCTGGGGCGCGAGGCGACGCCGCTCGACCGCTCGATCGACGTGCAGGTGAGCCGGCTGCGCCAGCGCCTGCGCGACGACGCGCGCGAGCCGCGCATCATCAAGACGGTGCGCAACGGCGGCTACGTGCTCGCGGCGGCGGTCGAACGGCTCGCCTGATGCGCCTGGTGCCCGGGTCGCTGTTCGGGCGCACCATGCTCGTGCTCGGCGCGGGGCTGCTGCTCGCGCAGCTGGCGACCGTGCTGATAAACGTCCTGGACCGCGGCGGCGCGGTGTACCGCCTCGGCTCGCAGCAAGTCGCGATCCGCATGGCCGAAGCGGCGAAGCTGCTGAGCCGCGTGCCGGCCTCCGACCGCGCCTGGGTGCTCGAGGAGCTGAACAGCCGCGACCTGCGCATCGTGCTGAGCGCCAGGCCGATCGTGGTGCCGCGGGGCCCCGAGGAGCTCAATTCCTACGAGCGCGCATTCGCGGAATCCGTACAGCGCAATCTCGGCGCGCCCTGGCCCACCGACGTGGAGATCACCGCGCGGCTGCGCTCGGTGCGCCCTTCGCCGGAAGACAGCGAAGCGGGCACGCCGCTCGGCCAGTGGCTCGCGCGCAACTTCTACTTCCTGCTGCCGGACACCTTCACCCTGGTCACCCAGATCCGGCTCCAGGACGGCAGCACCGCCGTGTTCTACGCGCGCGTGCCGCAGGAGCGGCTCGCGCGCCTGCAGACGCTGCTGCCGCGCCTGCTCCTGCCGCTCGCCATCGTCATCGCGCTCGCGACCGTCGTCGTGGGAATGATCACGCGCCCGCTCGCGCGCCTGGCGCAAGCCGCCGACGCGCTCGGCGCCAATCCGGAGGGGCCGGCGCTCGGGATGAGCGGGCCGCGCGAGGTCGCACGCGTGGTCGAGGCCTTCAACCGCATGCAATCGCGGGTGCGCGGCTACGTGCAGGAGCGCGCCGGCCTGCTCGGCGCGATCTCGCACGACCTGAAGACGCCGATCACGCGCATGCGGCTGCGCGCCGAGATGATGCCGGAGGGCGAGCTGCGCGAGAAGTTCGTGCGCGACCTCGAGGAGATGGAGGCGATGGTCGGCTCGACGCTCGAGTTCTTCAGCAGCCTGGGCAAGGATCCCGGGCGCCAGCCGGTGGACGTCGCCGCGCTGCTCGATGGACTGTGCGAGGACTGGCGCGAGACCGGCGCGGAGACCACGATCAGCGGCGCGCCGCGCGCGCCCTACCCCGCCCATCCGCAGTCGCTGCGCCGCTGCCTGAACAACCTGATCGAGAACGCACTGCGCTACGGCGGGCGCGCAGACGTATCGATCGAGGACGACGACGCGACACTGCGCATCGCGGTGCGCGACCAGGGGCCCGGCATCCCCGCGGATCAGCTCGAGCGCGTGTTCGAGCCGTTCTTCCGCCTGGAGGGCTCGCGCAGCCGCGAGAGCGGCGGCGTCGGTCTGGGCCTGAGCATCGCGCGCAAC
>DASPRB010000019.1:0-2044 GCA_035624675.1 Burkholderiales bacterium | reverse complement strand
TGGCGATCATGGCCGGCTTCGCGCACTGCCGCGGCGAGCGGGTGGTGACGCTCGACGCCGACCTGCAGAACCCGCCCGAGGAGATCGCGAAGCTGCTCGCCAAGATGGACGAGGGCTTCGACTACGTCGGCGGCGTGCGCCAGCAGCGGCGCGACAGCTGGCTGCGGCGCGTGCCTTCGCGCCTGTTGAACCGCGTGCGCGAGCGCACCACCAGCATCCGCATGACCGACCAGGGCTGCATGTTGCGCGCCTACGGCCGCGAGGTGGTCGACGCGATCAACCAGTGCAAGGAGGCGAACACCTTCATCCCGGCGCTCGCCTACACGTTCGCGCGCCGCCCGGCGGAGGTCGAGGTGGCGCACGCGGAGCGCGCCGCGGGCGCCTCCAAGTACTCCCTGCTCAAGCTCGCGCGCCTGAACTTCGACCTGATGACCGGCTTCTCGATCGCACCGCTGCAGCTCTTCTCGGTGCTCGGCATGCTGGTGGCGGCGGGCTCGCTGCTCCTTTACCTGGTGGTGATGATCGAGCGCATGCTGCTCGCAGGCAGCTTCAGGGAAGCGATCGCCGCGCTGTGGGACCGCGACATCCTCGCCTTCTTCCTGATCGGGCTGCAGCTGTTCGGCATCGGCCTGCTCGGCGAGTACATCGGCCGGATCTACGTGCAGGTGCGCCAGCGCCCGCGCTACATCGTGTCCGCGGTGCTCGAGCGCGGGGAATGACGCGCGCGGTCGTCTTCGCCTACCACAACGTCGGGGTGCGCTGCCTCGCGGTGCTGCTCGCGCAGCGCGTCGAGGTGCCGCTGGTGGTCACGCACCGCGACGACGCGGGCGAGAACCTGTGGTTCGCGCGCGTGGCCGACTTCGCCGCCGAGCGCGACCTCGAAACGGCGTTTCCCGAGGATCCGAACGCGCCCGAGTTCGCGGCGCGGATCGAGCGGCTGCGGCCGGATTTCATCTTCTCGTTCTATTACCGGCGCATGCTCGGCGCGCGGCTGCTCGCCGCCGCGCGGCGCGGCGCGCTGAACATGCACGGCTCGCTGCTGCCCAAGTACCGCGGGCGCGCGCCGGTCAACTGGGCCGTCATCCTGGGCGAGGCCGAGACGGGCGCGAGCCTGCACTACATGACCGAGAAGCCGGACGCCGGCGCGGTGGTCGCGCAGCAGCGCGTGCCGATCCTGCCCGACGACACGGCGCGCGAGGTGTTCGACAAGGTCACCGTCGCGGCCGAGATCGCGCTCGAGCGCGTGCTGCCCGAGCTCGTCGCGGGCCGGGCGGCGGGCGTCGCGCAGGACCTCGCCGCGGGCAGCTACTGCGGCGCGCGGCGCCCGGAGGACGGCCGGATCGACTGGAAGAAGGGTGCGCGCGAGATCCACAACCTGGTGCGCGGCGTCGCGCCGCCGTATCCGGGCGCCTTCGCCGCCGCGCGCGGCGTACCGCTCAGGATCCTGCGCACGCGCCTGGAGCCCGCGGCGGCGGGACATGCCGGCGCGCCGGCGCTGTACGCCGAAGGCGCGCGCTGCTATGCCGACTGCGCCTCGGGCGGCCGCCTGCGCCTGCTCGAATTCGAGATCGACGGACGGCCGGCTGGCGCGGCCGAGCTGCGCGCCCGTTTCGGCGCGGACCGCGTGAACTTCGACTGACAAGCGAAACCCATGAAAAAACTCCTGGTACTCGGCGTCAACGGCTTCATCGGCCACCACCTGTCCAAGCGCGTGCTCGACACGACGGACTGGGAGGTCTACGGCATGGACATGCAGACCGACCGGGTCGCGGACCTGCTCGGCAACCCGCGCTTCCGCTTCTTCGAAGGCGACATCACGATCAACAAGGAGTGGATCGAGTACCACATCCGCAAGTGCGACACCGTGATTCCGCTGGTGGCGATCGCCACGCCGGCGACCTACGTGCGCGAGCCGCTGCGCGTGTTCGAGCTCGACTTCGAGGCCAACCTGCCGATCGTGCGCGCCTGCGTGCACCACGGCAAGCGCCTGATCTTCCCCTCGACATCCGAGGTCTACGGCATGAGCCGCGAGCGGCGCTTCGAC
>DASPRB010000014.1:0-3053 GCA_035624675.1 Burkholderiales bacterium | reverse complement strand
GAGGCCGCCGCGGGCGGGACGCTCGCGCTGGTCGAGAACGGCGACGAGATCGAGCTCGACGTCGCCAAGCGCCGGCTCGAGCTCCTCGTTTCTCCGGAAATTCTTTCGCGGCGAAGGAAGCGCTGGAAAGCGCCGGCGGCTCCGCTCGCGCGCGGCTACTGGAAGCTGTACTTCGACCACGTGCTGCAGGCACCCGAGGGCGCCGACCTGGATTTCCTGGTCGGCAAGAGCGGCCCGCTGGTGCCGCGCGACAACCATTAGAACTACACTGCGCTGCGGCGCAGACACTGCCTGCGCCGCAGCGCGTAACTTTTAGAAGGGGCGAATGATGCTGCAAGCCGCCGACCTGACCATCCGCCTGCACCCGAACGACGACGTGGTCATCGCGCGCGTCGAGATCCCCACGGGCACCCTGGTGGCGGGCGAGAAAGTGCGCGCCGCGACACGCATCCCGGCGGGCCACAAGCTCGCGGTGCGCGACATCGCCGCCGGCCGGCCGGTGAAGCGTTACGACCAAGTGATCGGCTTCGCCACCTGCGCTATCCAGGCGGGCGAGCACGTGCACGTGCATAACCTTGGAATGGCCGACTTCGCAAGGGATTATTCTTTTTGCTCGGACAGGAAAGACACCGACTTCGTAACGCCACAAGCGACCTTCGAGGGCATCGTGCGCGCCGACGGGCGCGTCGCAACGCGCAACTACATCGGCATCCTGACGAGCGTGAACTGCTCGGCCACCGTGGCGCGCATGATCGCGGATCACTTCCGCAACCGCCTGGACGCCTATCCGAACGTCGACGGCGTGGTCGCACTCACGCACAAGACCGGCTGCGGCATGGCGAGCGAGGGCGAGCCGGTGGAGCTGCTGCGCCGCACGATGGCGGGCTACGCGCGCCACCCGAACTTCTTCGCCGTGCAGGTGGTGGGGCTGGGCTGCGAGGCGAACCAGATCAACAGCCTGCTTTCCGTCCACAAGCTGCAGCGCTCCGACAAGTTCGCCGCGTACACCATCCAGGAGAAGGGCGGCACCATGAAGGCGGTGCGCGAGGGCATCGCGAGGATCGAGGCACTCCTGCCGGAGGCGAACAAGGCACGGCGCCAGCGCGTGCCGGCCTCGCAGCTGGTGCTCGGCCTGCAATGCGGCGGCTCGGACGGCTACTCCGGCATCAGCGCCAATCCGGCGCTTGGCGCGGCAGTCGACCTGCTCGTGCGCCATGGTGGCACTGCCATCCTTTCCGAGACCCCAGAAATATATGGCGCCGAGCACTTGCTGACGAGAAGGGCAATTTCAGAACAGGTCGGCGAAAAGCTTATCGCGCGCATTCGCTGGTGGGAGGAGTACACGCGCCGCAACGGCAACGAGATGAACAACAACCCCTCGCCCGGCAACAAGGCGGGAGGCCTCACCACGATCCTGGAAAAGTCGCTCGGCGCGGTCGCCAAGGGCGGCACGACCAACCTGGTCGACGTCTACGAGTACGCCGAGCCGGTGACGGCGAAGGGCTTCGTCTACATGGATACGCCGGGCTACGACCCGGTGTCGGCGACCGGCCAGGTCGCCGGCGGCGCCAACATGATCTGCTTCACCACCGGGCGCGGCTCGGCCTACGGCTGCAAGCCCGCGCCCTCGCTCAAGCTCGCCACCAACACCGCGCTCTTCGTGCACCAGGAAGAGGACATGGACTTCAACTGCGGCACGGTGGTCGACGGCACCGAGTCGATCCAGGCGGCAGGCAAGCGCTTCTTCGAGCTGATCCTGCGAACCGCCTCGGGCGCCAAGTCCAAGTCCGAGCAGTGGGGCTACGGCGAGGACGAGTTCGCGCCGTGGGTCCTGGGAGCCACGATGTGAGGATCGTGCTCGCCATCGCGCTGCTGTTCCTCGGCTTCGCCGCCTGCGGCGCCGGCAAGGCGAAGCCGGCCTACGGCGCGATGGCGTATCACCGCGACTCGGGCAGCTTCGGCTACGCCGTCGACCAGCCGAATGATCGCGCGGCGCGCGTCCAGTCGCTCAAGCAATGCGCACACCCGAACTGCGAGGTCGTGCTGCGCTTTCACAACGACTGCGCGGCGCTGGCCGACGGCCCGAAGCGCCATTACGTCCACAAGGGAAGCACCCGGCAGGAAGCGGAAACCAGGGCGCTGCACGCTTGCGGCACCGATTGCCGCGTCGTGGGCTGGGCCTGCACACGCTAGCGCGCGCTCAGGCCGCGCGGCGCCACTTGATCGAACAGCCCATCGACGGCGTCTGCTCGCGTGGACCTTCGCCGGTGCGGGCGATTTGCAGCATCGCCTCGTAGAGCTCGCGGCGGGCGCCAGGCACCGCCTCGCGGCGCGAGGCGTCCAGGCGCCCGCGGTACTGCAGCTCGAGCCGCGCATTGAAGCCGAAGAAGTCCGGCGTGCACACCGCGTCGTACGCCTTCGCCACCTCCTGCGCCTCGTCCAGAACGTAGGGAAAGGGAAAGCCCTTCTCGCGCGCGACGCGCTTCATGTTGTCGAACGAGTCCTCCGGATAGTCGGCCGGATCGTTCGACATGATGGCGATCGAGCCCACGCCGTGCCCGGCGAGCTCCTTGGCGTCGCGCACGATGCGGTCGATCACGGCCTTCACGTAAGGGCAATGGTTGCAGATGAACATCACCAGCAGCCCGTTCGGGCCGCGCGCCGAGAAGAGCGTATGACGCTTGCCGTCGACGCCCGGGAGGTCGAACTCGGCGGCCTTCCAGCCGAAGTTGCACACGGAGGTCTCGGTGCTGACCATGCGAAAATCCTAGCATGAACGAAGAATTTCCTCGCGCGCCGCGCCTGTTCGTCGACGGGCCGCTGCGCGCCGGCGCGCTCATCGAGCTGCCCGAGCGCGCCGCGCACCACGCGCGGCGCGTCCTGAGGCTGCGCGAAGGCGATCCGGTCACGCTGTTCGACGGCCGCGGCGGGGAATGGCAAGCGACCCTCGCGCGCGGCGCCGCGGCGGCGGTGGACGCCTGGCACGATGTCGAGCGCGAGGCGCGGCTGCAGGTCACGCTGGTGCAGGGCGTGTCGGCTGGCGAGCGCATGGA
>DASPRB010000223.1:0-9552 GCA_035624675.1 Burkholderiales bacterium | reverse complement strand
GGCCAACTATTCGCGCGCGGTCGTGCACGATAGCAGGAGGATGCGCACATGCCGGAGATACCGCTCACAGCAAGCCAGATGGTGGTCCGCGTCTGCCTGTTTCTCGTCTCGGCGATAGCCATCCTCGGCGGTTCGCTGCAGCTGTATCTCGGGCAGCCGGACACCTCGCCGCGCCTCGACAACGTGCACCGCTTCATGGCCGGCGTCTATCTGTCCACGGGCTTCATCGCGCTGTGGGCCGCCGTGACGGTGCGCCAGCAGGGGACCCTGATATACCTGCTCGCCCTCGGCGTGCTGATGGCAGGAATCGGGCGCCTCGTGTCGATCGGCAAGGTCGGCCTGCCCAAGCCTGCGGGCGTCTGGCTCGGCTATCTCGTACCGGAACTGCTGATCCCGTTCGTCATGGCGGGCGCGCACTACTTCGGCGGGACCTGACTCATCGACGGCAATCCATAACTTCAGACTTCATGAGCGCAACCCCATCCGCGCGGCCGCGGCGCTGGTCGCGCACGCGCACCTCAACCCGGCCGCGAAGTGCCCGCAGATCTTCCTCGATGCGGCCGCCAGGCTGCAGGATTCCCACCTGCTGCTGCTCGCCGCAGGCAGCGGAACGATCTACGTGCCGCTCGAGCTCGCGGAGCTGGCGCGCAGGCCGGTCGTCCTCTTCTTCAGCCGGCTGAGCCTCCGGCGGGGAGCTCGCGCCGCCGCGCGGGCCGGCGCCGCCTAAGCATGAGGTAGATGCACAGCGCCGCCGCGGCGGAGAATAGGTGATCGAGCGTGTGTCCGCTCACGCTGCCGTTGGTGAGCGCGAAGATCTCCAGGTCCCAGGCCTCGGCGAGCTTGGCGACGACGTAGAGCGCGAAGGCGTACGCGAGAAGGTGGCGGTGGGTGTACGCGCGGCGGAACAGCAGCAGCACGTACGGCAGGCAGACGAGCGGCGCCAGCCGCACCCAGAAGTACAGCCGCAGGTCGCCGCTCTCGCGCCACCACAGCAGGCTCGCCACGCCGGCGAGCAGCGCCGGCCCGAGCAGCCAGCGTTCCAGGCGTTCGCCCACCTGCTCGCTCACCAGCGCGACCAGCAGGGCGGTGAACGCGATCGTCTTCGGCAGGCGGTCCCAGAACAGCGCCGCGTCGCTCGGCGCCCAGTGGTAGTAGCCTGCCCCGTACGTGGCGAGCGCGATGCCCGCGAAAAATACGAACCACGAGGCGCTGCGCGGCGGGCGCAGCGGGCCGAGGCACAGCAGCATGCCCGCGACGCCGACGAGCACGAACGGCAGGGCGGAGGCGACGTCGAAGAAGTGCGGCACGCCGAGCAGGCGGCGCAAGTCGGCGAACTCGTGGTAGGAAGGGTCCTGGGCGATCGGCCCTTCGGCGTAGATGCGCGCGAGCAGCAGCAACGGGATGGCGGCGAGGAACGCGTGGCGCCACCAGCGCGGCGCCTTCACCGCCTGCTCGCGCAGTTCCTGGTTCGCTCTCATGCGATGCGGAGCATCGCGTGCGCAGGCCTATCCTGCGCGGCACTAATTCCTCAAATCCGTCATACGCGCGCGACCGGGCATCCGGCCGGGCTCGCCGCCATCTTCTTCTCGATGATCCCGGCCGAGTACCGGTGCAGGTAGTGCGCGATCGTCTCGACCCGGATCTTCACCGAGCCAGCGGGCTTGGTGGAGTCGAGGTCCTGGAACGAGAAGAACAGCGTCCCCGAGCGCTCGACGATCTGCTGCACCGGCGAGTAGGTCGGCTGGTCCATGCCGCACTCGTAGCTCGACAGCCGCACCACGCAGGTGATCCAGGGCATGCGCGCGGCGAACTTCGCGCCCCACAGGATCTCGTTGGTGTTGGCGCTGTAGGAGGACGGCCACACGTCGGCGATGTCCCACGGCGACTTCATGTGCCCCTCGGCGATCTCCGCGCCGAACATCCACTGCATCAGGTCGTCGTCCGTCGGCAGGTACTGCGCCCACAGCACCGGGTAGCCGTAGGCCTGCAGGTCGACCTCGATCTCGTGGCCGATGCCGGGATCCATGTGGTAGGGGCGCGCGAGCACCAGCATGCAGCCCTTGCCCTCGCGCGCGCACCACTCGAGCACCTCGCGGCTCTTCGCGCGCAGGCTGCGGTCGTAGGCCGCGAGCGCGCGGTAGCCCTCGTCGACCGCGCGCTCGGTCTCCTTCGCGCTGAGGCCGGGGATCACGTCCTTGAGCGCGCCGTAGAGCTGGCGCGAGACCACCGGGCGGTCGCCGAGCGAGACCAGCGGCGCGGCGTAGCGCACGCCGTGCTCGCCGAAGGCGTCGCGCTCCTTCACGAACCCGGCCTTGATGTTCTCCGCCGCCGCCATCACGCGCGGGCAGGCGAGCGACGCGGCGACGTGGCCGTTCAGGAAGGAGGGCAGCGAGTACACCATGGGCGAGAGCAGGATGTCGATCTTCCTCTTGTGGCGCGCGAGCAGCTCGCCGTAGTGGCCCGAGACGCACTTCACGGGGTAGCAGCAGTCCACCGTGCCGCGCCCCTTGGCGTGGCTGCGCGCCTGCTCTTCCGAGGTGTCGCCCGAGAACTCGATGTGCCGCGAGTCGATGCCGAGCGCGCCGAGGAAGCCGATCCAGAACTGGTGCGTGGACCACATGTTGAGCACGCGCGGAATGCCCACGCGCAGCGACTCGCGCGGCTTGGCGATCGGCGCCGCGGCTTCCGGCGCCTTGCCCTGCCAGCCGTCGCGGTCAAACTTCTGCTTGAGTGCCCCTAAAGGCGTTTTCTCGAACCAGCTCACCAATGTTGGGATAGGCACGTTTTGCCTCCTCGAGTTTTTCCTTGACCGCCTTCATCTCGTTTACGTCCTCGACCAGCCCCTTGGGACAGGAGTTGCCGCTGATCACGCGCTCCCAGCCCTCGGTGAGCGGCACCTTGCTCCACGGCCGGCCCGCGCCGCCCGGCATGCGCACGTCGATGAAGGTGCGCTTGCAGTTGACCGCGCACCAGTTGCAGGTGGTGTGCTCGTTGGTGGTGCTCGTGTACTCGAGCGACTCGATCAGCTCGTAGCCGCGGAAGCGGCTCGGCTTGCCCTCGGCCGCCCAGTCGAGCGCGCACAGCGCGGCGCCGATCGCGCCGGCCTCGCCGGAGTAGGGGTGCACGACGATCTCCGCGTCCGGCACCTTGCCGCGGATGAAGTCGACCTGCGCCTTGACCACCGCGAGGTTGCGGTGCGTGCCGCCCTGCAGCACGAACTTGCGCCCGGCGGCGGCCAGGTTCTGCAGCTGGCCTGCGTACACCCAGACGTTCAGCGGCAGCACCGCGGCGAGCGAGGCCATGATCTCCTCGCGCGACCAGCCCTTCCTCTGCTGGTTGACGATGTCGGACTGCAGGAACACGCCGCAGCCCATGGCGAGCGCCGGGACGGCGCGCGCCTCGAAGGCGCGCTCGGCGTACTGCTCGAGCGGCACGTCGTAGCGCTCGGCGACGCCCTGCAGGAAGGCGCCGTTGCCCGAGGAGCACTGAGAGTTCAGGCGGAAGTCCGACACCGTGCCCTGGCGCAGGATCATGATCTTCACGTCGCAGCCGCCGACGTCGCAGATCACGTCCGCGTCGGGGAAGTAGTGCAGCGCCGCGGTGGCGTGCGACACGGTCTCGACGATCGCGACGTCGGCGCCAACGATGTCCTTCAACAGGTCCTTGCCGTAGCCGGTGACGCCCAGCGCCGCGATTCTCTCGACGCCCTGCTTGCGGATCTCGCGCAGGATCGCCTTGGCGTCCTCGATCGGGTTGCCGTTGGACGGCGCGTAGCAGCTCGCGAGCAGCTCGCGCTTGTCCGAGAGCACGACCGCCTTCGCCGTCGTGCTGCCGAAATCCAGCCCGACGAACGCGGGCGCCGCGCGCTCGGCGGGATCCATCGCGGGCGCCTCGCTGCGCGGCCCGCCGTAGCAGTGCATGAAGTGCTCGAACGCCTGCGGGTCGCCGACCAGCCCGCTCGCGCCCTCGCGCGCCTTCTGCTCGTGCTGGCCCACTTCGACCCATTCGCGCAGGCGCTCCGGCCCGGCGTACACGCCGACGCCCGGCGCTTCGCCCGAGCCGATCTCGATGCAGCCCAGGCAGGCGTAGTACAGCGCCTCCTTCGGCACCAGGATCAGGTCCTCGGGCGCCGCGCCCGCGGGCAGCGCGATCTTCCTCTCGGTCCACAGCTTCGCAAGGTGATGGCGCCAGGCCTGCTGCAGCCCGGCGAAGAACATGTTCGGACCGCCGAGCAGCAGCACCTGCGGCTGCGGCGTGTTGCCCTTGGTGAGCGTGGCTAGGTTCTGGTAGACGACCGCCTCGAACAGGCTGGCGATGATCTCCTCGACCGGCACGCCGCTCTTTACCAGGGTGTTCGAGTCGGCCTCGGCGAAGATGCCGCACTTGGAGCTGATCTTGTGCAGCGTGAGGCCGTCGTAGGGCATCTGCGCGAGCTGCTCGGTCGCGATCTGCAGCTTGCGCGCGGTCTTCTCGATGAAGGTGCCGGTGCCGCCGCTGCAGGCCGACTGCATGAACACCTGCTTGCTCTTGCCTTCGCCGCTCGGCGTGAAGAACAGCGTCTTCATGTCCTCGCCGCCGATCTCGGAGACGAAGCTCACCTCGGGGTGGAGCTTCTCCACCGTCGCGGCGACTGCGACGACCTCCTGCACGAACTTGCCGCCGAGCAGCGGCGCCACCAGCCCCGCGCCCGAGCCGGTGAGGAAGATGCGGTCGCGTCCCGGCGCCAGGCCGCAATCGGCCTGCATGCGCGCGAGGAACTCGAGCACCATCTCCGCCTGCTTGGTGTTGTGGCGCTTGTAGTCCTGCCAGCGCGGCGCGCCGTCCTCGGCCGCCAGCGCCTTGATGGTGGTCGAGCCGACGTCCAGTCCGACGGTGAGCATCAGCCCCTCCCCGCCGCGAGGTGCAGCGCGAGATTGGCCGCCGAGCCGGCGACGCTGTAGTGCGGCACGGCGAAGGTGGCGCGCGCGAGCTCGGGCCGCGCGCGCGCCGCGTCGCGCAGCGCCGTTTCCGTGAGGCCGCAGCGCTCGAGCGTCTGCTCGTACTCGCGCTGGGCGCGCTTCTTCGCCTCGGTGAGGATCATCTGGCAGCGCGACAGCGCGTGCACCTCGGCATCGCCCTTGATCTCGAGCGGCGCGTACAGCAGGTCGGGGTGCTTGCCGAGCACCGCGGCCATCGCGCCGATGCTCATCGTGTTCGGCATGCAGGAGTAGGGTGAAAGTTCGCAGATCATGTGCGCCTTGCCGCGCTGGTGCGCCCACAGCGCCTTGCCGACCAGCATGTCGCCTTCGCCGCCGTTCTGGCGGCTGTGGAAGTAGGGTTCCGCCAGGCGGCGCAGCTCGTACTGGTCGGGCAGCTCGTGCGGCACGCCGCCGAGCGCGCGGCGCATGCGCGCGTGCGTCCAGTTGAGCAGCTTCTGCACGCCCTTCAGCGCCGCGTACTTGAGGCGCGCGCCGCGCTGGATGCCGATGTGGTCCTCGAAGTCCTGCGCGCCGAGCCGCAGCAGGTAGTCGAACCAGATGGTCATCGCCGCCGGATAGACTTCCGCGCCTTCGGCCTCGAGCCACTTGTGGATGTTGTAGTTCGGCTCGCCTTCCACGGTCTGCAGGTAGAACTCGCCGGTGATCTTCACCACCGGCTTGACGCGCGTGCGGTCGACCTCGATCGCGTCGTACAGCCCGCGCACGTCGCGCAGCGCGTCGACGAAGTAGTCGGTGCCGAGGTGCCACAGCAGCGAGCCCCACTTCTTGCCGCGCTGCGGCCGATTGCGGAACGCCCGGTAGATGCGCTCCATCGCCTCGCGCGTCACGCGCTCGGTCTCGCCCGCGTTCACCTCGTAGGGGCGCGTGCGGTACTCGAGGTCCTGGATCACGTCGGTGAGCACGCAGGCCCACACCGCGCCGAGCGTGAACGGCAGGTTGAGGTCCAGCCCGCCGCCTGCGGCCGCGCCCTGGTCGAGGCCCTCCTGGCCGAGCAGGAACATGCGGAACGACTCCAGCCCGACGTTGCGCAGCGCCAGCTCGTAGCTCTGGTGGTACTGGCCGAAGCGGCACGCGCCGCAGGAACCGGCGGTGACGTACACGAACTTCTTCGCCACCTCCTCCGGGCTCGAGTCCTGCGCCTGGCGGCGCAGGAAGTTGGCCAGGTTACCGGTGGTGAAGCTCGTCGGGCAGCACTGGCCGATGTCGGCGACCGCGCGCCCGGTGAGCAGGTCCTCGCGCGTGGCGACCGGCAGCACCTGCGTCCTGTAGCCCAGGTTCTCCATCGCGCCCTGGATCGCGCGCTCGGCGCGCCAGTGCAGCCCGCCGAAGAGCACGGTCACCTCGGAGCGCTCCGCGCGCGTGAACGGGCGCGGCTTGTAGGCGCGGTAGGGCGCGTCGCCGGCCGGCGTGCGCGCCGGGGGCGGCACCGCGCGCGCGGCGGCGGGCGCGGGCTCATCGTCTAGCTTGACGACGCGCACCTTCGCGAGTGACTTCCAGCTTTTAGCGGATTGCTGTTCGAGCGAAGCGGATTCCATGGGCACTTTCTCCTCTTTGATCAGCTGCGCAGAGTGGGCAGGAACGTGCTCAGCCACGGCACGTAGGTGATTGCAAGCAGCGCGGCGGCGAGCACGGCGAACAGCGGCGCCACCGAGCGGAACACCTCGGTCACCGGCCGGCCGAAGCGGTACGACGCGAAGAACAGGTTCATGCCCACCGGGGGCGTCAGGTAGCCGAGCTCCAGGTTGGCGAGGAACACGATGCCGAGGTGCACCGGGTTGACGCCGAACGCCGCGCCGACCGGAGTCACGAGCGGCGCGAGCACCACGATGGCGGTGAAGATGTCCATCACGCAGCCAGCGAGCAGCAGCAGCGCGTTCAGCGCGAGCAGGAACCCGGCGCGGCTGTCGATCGCATGCGTCGCCGAGGCGACCATGCGCTCGGGCAGTTGCGCGTCGACCAGGTAATTGGTGAGCCCGAGCGCGACGCCGAGGACCAGCAGGATGCCGCCCACCATCAGCCCGCATTCCGCGACGACGCGCGGCAGGTCGCGCAGCACGTGCAGGTCGCGATGGATGCAGCTCGTGATGGCGAACGCGCAGGCCGCGGTGAGCGCGGCGGCCTCGACCGGGGTCGCCAGCCCGCTCGCCAGCGCGGCGACCGGAACCACCGGCAGGGCGAGCTCCCACTTCGCGGCGGCGAGCGCGGCGCGCGCGCGCCGCGCGTCGAACGGGCGCGGCGCCGCCCTATGCGCCGCGGGGCCGCGCGCGACGCCCCAGGCGATCACGATTGCCGCCATGAGCAGCGCGGGCAGCGCGCCGCCGAGGAACATGTCCTCGATGCCGACGCGCGCGACGATGGCGTACAGGATGAGTGGCAGCGCTGGCATCAACAACACCCCTGGAAGCCCCGCCCCGGTGACCAGACCGAGCGCGCGCCGGAGAGCATATCCCGAACTGTCCAGCAAAGGCATCACCAGTCCCCCTAACGCCAGAATGGTCACTCCCGACGCCCCGGTGAAGCTGGTGAAGAACGTGCACGCGAGCACGGTGACGATCGCCGCTCCCCCCCGCATGCGGCCGAACAGGGCGTCGAACACCTCGATCAGGCGCGCCGGCGCGCGGCTCTCGGCGAGCAGGTAGCCCGCCAGCGTGAACATCGGGATCGCCGGCAGCGACGGATTGATCACCAGGCTGTAGTGGTCGACCGCGAGCGCGGCGGCCGGCACGCCCCGGGCGAGCAGCAGCAGGAGCGCCGTGCCGCCGAGCACGGCGAAGATCGGCGCGCCGAGCAGCGCTGCGGCGGCGAGCAGCGCGAGCCCCGGGACGAGCGCCGTCGAAGGATCGAGCGCGCCGCTGCGCAGCAGCGCGATCGCGAGCCCGGCGAGCAGCGCGGCGGCGAGCCGCCCGGCGGGCGTGCGCGCCGCGCGCCAGGCCAGGCGCACGGCGATCAGCGCGAAGCCGAGCGGCAGGGGCGACTCGGCGACCCACACCGGGATGCCGTAGGTAAGCGCGCTGCCGGACTGGCGCTCGATCGCGACGAAGTCGGCCGCGGCGAGCCCCAGCAGCCCCGACACCGCGCAGGCGACCGTGCCTGCCGCGAAGCGCGCGGCCTCGCCGGCGCGCCCGGAGAACAGGCTGCCGCCGGCGAGCGACAGCAGGCGCTGCTCGCGCGCGGCGACCGCCGCGCCGAGCATGCCGAGCGCGAGGGTCAGGTTCTGCACCAGCGCGGCGACGCCCTCGATGCCGACGCCGAGCGCGGCGCGCAGGGCGATCTCGGCGAGCGGCAGCGCCACGGCGAGCGCGAACACCGCCGCGAGCAGCGCGTTCTCGAGCGCGGCAATCACTGGCGGGCGCTCCGGTACGCGGTCAGCAGGGCGCGCACCTCGTCGAAGGTCTGCGCCGGCACCATGCTGCCGCGCACCTGCGGCCAGGACTGCTCGGCGACCGCGTGCCAGGCGCGCTCGAGCTCGGGGGTGAGCGGCTTCACCTGCAGGCCGCGCGCCTGCATGGCGCGGATCGATTCCTCGTCGAGCTGCTCGCGGTGGGCGCGCAGCGTATCGCTCGCCTTGCGCGCCGCCGCGAGCAGCGCGGCGCGCTCTTCGGGCGCGAGCGCCTCGAAGGTCTGGCGCCGCATTACGGTCGCGCCGACGATCGGCACCCAGTTCACGCGCAGCATGTAGTGCGTCACGCGGTCGAACTGGCCGATCAGCGCCCACAGCGGCGCGACCGGCACCGTATCGATCATCCCGGTCTCGAGCGAAGGCAGGATGTCGGCGAGCGGGATCGCCACCGGGCGGTAGCCGAGCGACTTCATGACGCCCGCCTGCTCGATGTCGCCGGACCAGGCGAAGATGCGGCCTCGCTTGTACTGCTCCGGCGTGGCGATGTCGTCCTTGGTGAAGAACTGCACCCAGCCGCCCTCGCCCCAGATGAGCGCGACGAAGCCCTTGGCGGCGAGCTTCGCCTCGAGCTCGGGGCGCAGCTTCTCGCGCACGTAGTCGAGCTCCTTCCAGGAGCGGAACATCATCGGCATGAACTGCAGCGCGGCCGCCGAGCGGTCGATCTCGCTCAGGCCGACCACGGTGAGCATCGAGGCGTCGAGCTGGCCGACGCGCATGCGCCGCACGGTGTCGGCCTCGGTGCCCTGGATGCTGTTCGGGTAGATGACGAAGCGTCCCCGGCTGCCGCTCGCGCGTGCGTAGGACTCGCCCATCTCCTGCAGCACGCGGTGGTAGATCGAGCCCTCGGGCGCGATGGTGGCGACCTTGATGACGGCGGGTCCTGCGAGCGCCGCGGCGGGAACCAGCAGCGCGAACGCGAGCATGCGGATCTTGATCATGGGTTCACTCCGGGAAGAGTTCTTCGGTACGGCTTTGCAGCCAGCGCGCACGGCGCTGCATGACGAGGTTCCCGAGTCTCCACTGCGGGCGCGCGGCGGGATCGACGGCGAGCGCCTTGGCGAGCAGGGCGTCGAACTCGCGCCGGTCGTGCCGCGCGACCGCGACCGACTCGGCGAGCGCGACGTAGGGCGCGGCCTGGTCGCCGGCGCTCAGCTCGACGGCGCGCGCGAAATG
>DASPRB010000221.1:0-4003 GCA_035624675.1 Burkholderiales bacterium | reverse complement strand
AGCTCCGAGGAATCGAGTTGCACCGCGTCGGTCGCCGCAATCAGCGGAGCAACCGCCCGCGCCGCGTCGCGCGCGTCGCGCGCTTCCAGCTCACGGGAAAGGGCGTGCAGGTTAGCATGGATTCCTTTTTCATTCAACTGCTTATACCGGCGCTGAGCGCGCACCTGGGGACTCGCGGTCAGGAACACCTTGAGCGTCGCGTCGGGGAACACCACGGTGCCCATATCGCGGCCGTCAGCTACAAGCCCCGGTGGCCGGCGGAAGGCGCGCTGCCGAGCGAGCAGCGCCGCGCGCACGCGCGCCAGGCGGGCAACCTCGGAAGCCCGGGTCGCGCACTCCTGCTCGTACAGGGCCTCCGTAACATCTTGCTGCGAAAGGAATATTCTGCCCCCCTGGAAGTGCAGCTCGAGTTCCCGGGCGAGCGCCTCGAGACGCTCCTCGTCCTCGCCCGCGATGCCCGCGCGCAGGGAGGCGAGCGCCACCAGACGGTACAGCGCGCCGCTTTCCAGATAGTGAAAGCCGAGCGCCGCGGCGAGCTCGCGCGCCACCGTGCCCTTGCCGGAGGCGGAAGGCCCGTCTATGGCGATGACAGGGATGCTCACTTCGCGACCAGCTGCGCGAGTGTCGCGAAATACTCGGGGAAGGTCTTGGCGACGCAGGCCGGATCGTTGATGCGCACCGGCACGCCGCCCAGCGCCACGAGCGAGAAGCACATCGCCATGCGGTGGTCGTCGTAGGTGTCGATCGCGACGCCAGCCGCCACGCGGGCGGGAGGCTCGATGCGCAGGCTGTCGGCGCCCTCCTCGACCCGGGCGCCGAGCTTGCGCAGCTCGGTAGCCATGGCGGCAAGCCGATCGGTCTCCTTGACGCGCCAGCTGGCGATGTTGCGCAGGGTGCTCGGTCCCTGCGCGAACAGCGCCAGCACCGCGGCCGTCATCGCGGCGTCGGGGATGTGGTTCAGGTCCATATCTACCGGCCGCAGAGACTTGCCCGGATTTCGCGTCTCGACGAAATCCGCGCCGACGCGCACCTCGACGCCCATGCGCTCGAGCACTTCGGTGAAGCGCATGTCCCCCTGGATGCTGTCGCGCCCGACGCCCTCGACGCGCACCGGGCCGCCGCCAAGCGCTCCGGCCGCCATGAAGTACGACGCCGAGGATGCGTCGCCTTCGACGTGCAGCGTCCCCGGGCTCGCGTAGCCGCCATGCGGCACGACGAAGGCCTGCTCCCCGTCGCGCGCCACCTCGATGCCGAAGCGGCGCATGAGCGCGAGCGTGATCTCCACATAGGGCCGCGAGATGAGCTCGCCCTCGATCTCGAGGCGCGCCTGCCGGCCTGCGAGCGGCAGCGCCATCAACAGCGCGCTCACGAACTGCGACGAGACCTCGCCGCGCACGCGCACCGGGCGCTCGAGCGAGATGCACGCAGCGTGGATCGCGAGCGGCGGATAGCCTTCGGCGCCCAGATAGTCGATTTGCGCGCCGATGCGGCGCAGCGCGTCCACCAGATCGCCGATCGGGCGCTCATACATGCGCGCGCTGCCTGCGAGCTGGTACTCGCCACCGCATACGGCAAGCACCGCGGTGAGCGGGCGGAACGCGGTGCCGGCATTGCCGAGCGCGAGCTCCGCGTCCTTGACGGGAAAGCAGCCGGCGGCGCCCGCGACCCGGCCGGCGTCGCAGCGCACTCCAAGGGCAGCGAGCGCCCGGAGCATGACGCGCGTGTCGTCCGCGTCGAGCAGGCCGTGGATGGCAGTCTCGCCTTCGGCGAGCGCGGCGAGCAGCAGCACGCGGTTCGATATGCTCTTCGAGCCGGGCAATTTCACGGTTCCGGCGGCGCGCCGCGCCGGCGCGAGGTCGAGCGTCTCCATCACGGGTCGAACGCGCCGCGCAGCCAGCGGTCGCGCGCCTCGCGCGCGTCGCGGAACAGCGCCTCGAGCCCGGCCGCGTCGTTTGCCGCGAGCATCGTGCGCAGCGCCTTCAGCTCGTCCGTATAGCGCTCTAGCTCGGCGAGCAGCGCATCGCGATTGGCGATGCAGATGTCGCGCCACATCTCCGGGTGGCTCGAGGCGATGCGCGTGAAGTCGCGGAACCCGCCCGCCGCGTAACCGAAGAGCTGCGCAGCATTGTCGCGCTCGGCGATGGCGTGCACCAGGGCGTACGCCAGCAGATGAGGCAGGTGGCTCACTGCGGCGAATACCCGGTCGTGCTCTTCGGGCGTCATCGTGTGAATGCTCGCCCCGCACGCCTGCCACGCGACGCGCACGCGCGCAACCGCCTCCGGCGCGCTTTCCGCGAGGGGCGCGAGCACCACCTTCCGGCCGCGAAACAGATCCGGCCTTGCAGCCGCGACACCGCTCAGCTCGGCGCCCGCGATCGGGTGCGCGGGAACGAATTGCGCCAGCCTGCCCCCGAGTGCGGCGCGAGCGGCGGCAACCACGTCGCGCTTGGTGCTGCCTGCATCGGTCACCAGCGCACTGTCGGACAGCGCCGCGGAAAGAGCCGAGAACACCGCCGGGAACTGGGCCACCGGCGTTGCGACCAGGACAAGGTCGGCACCGCGCACCGCCTCGGCGATCGTGCCCGCGATCGCATCGATGACTCCACGATCGAGAGCCAGCTTCAGATTGCGAGGATCGCGACCGAAGCCCACGACGTGCCTACAGGCCCGCGCCTCCTTGAGCGCCAGCGCGAACGAGCCGCCGATCAGGCCGACGCCGACGACGGCGACGCGCTCGAAAGGCGTCATTCCTTGAGGCTTGCGGCGAGCGCGGCGAGGAAGGTCTCGTTCTCCTCGGGCGTGCCGGCGGTAACGCGCAGGTGCTCCGGCAGCTCGTAGCCGGCCACGGGGCGCACGATCACGCCGCGACGCAGCAGCCGCTTGTAGATCTCGCCCGCCTTGCCGACGCGCACCGTGACGAAGTTTCCGTGCGACGGGATGTATTCGAGGCCGAGTCGCGCGACTCCCTCCTCGATCTGGCGCAGGCCCTGCAAATTCTCAGCGTAGCTCTTGGCGACGAACTCCATGTCATTGAGCGCCGCTGTCGCCGCGGCAAGCGCGATGCTGTTGACGTTGAATGGCTGGCGCACCCGGTTCATCACGTCGGCGACCGACGGATGCGAAAGCCCGTAGCCGACGCGCAGGCCCGCGAGACCGTAGGCCTTGGAGAACGTGCGCACCACCACCAGGTTCGGATGCCGCTTGAGCCACTTGACGGAATCGGCCTTCAGATCCGCAGGCAGGTACTCGTTGTAGGCTTCGTCCAGCACGACGATGACGCGCTCGGGCACCGCGCGCAGCAGGGCTTCGACCGCGTCCGGCGGCGCGTAGGTGCCGGTGGGATTGTTCGGATTGGCGACCCACAGCACGTAGGTGTCCGGCTCGACCGCGCGCGCCATCGCCTCGAGGTCGTGAGCGTAGCGCTTTGCGGGCACTGCGATCAGGCGCGCGCCGCGCGCCTGCGTGGCGAGTGGATACACGGCGAAGGCGTGCTGCGAGAGCACCGCAGAGCGGCCCGGGCCGAGGAAAGCGAGCGAGACGAGCTCGAGGACGTCGTTCGAACCGTTGCCCAGCACGATCGCCGACATGTCGACGCCGTGACGCTTCGCGAGCGCGAGCCTGAGCTCGTAGCCACTGCCGTCGGGATAGCGGGCGATGTCGCCGAGCGCGCCTTCGATCGCGGCGCGCGTGCGCGGTCCGATGCCGCGCGGATTCTCGTTGGAGGCCAGCTTGACGATCTTGTTCTCGTCCAGCCCAAGCTCGCGCGCGAGCTCCGAAATCGGCTTGCCCGGCTGGTACGGCGCGATGCTGCGAACGTGCGACGGCGAAAGCTCGCAAAGATCGATGTTCATGTCGAGGCCGCGGGATAGGAACCGAGAATCTTGATGAAGGGCGCCTTCTGCCGCAGTTCGGCGAGCGCGGCGGCGACGCGCTCGTCGCGCTGGTGGCCCTGCACGTCGATGAAGAAAACGTACTCCCACAGGGCGCTGCGCATGGCGCGCGC
>DASPRB010000197.1:0-2486 GCA_035624675.1 Burkholderiales bacterium | reverse complement strand
GCGGCGCAGGGCGCTGCGCGCCGCCCGGCGCGGGTCGTAGCCGAGCACGCGAAAGCCCGCACGCGCCAGATTCGCCGCCATGGCCGAGCCCATGATGCCGAGCCCGCAGATTCCGATCGTCTGTGACACCAAAGCCTCCTTCTCCCGAATGGCCTTAGAATACCGCGATGCCGGTCGATCACATCGAGCACATCCTCATCCAGACCGCCGACATGGCGGCGACGCGCGACTGGTACGTCAAGGTGCTCGACTTTCGCGTCGGACCGAACCCGGACTTCAAGTTTCCGGTCTGCTGGCTCTACCTGGGCGACCGGGACGTGATCCACATCACCGAGGGCGGCGCCGCCGTTTCGGAGAACCGCAGGCGCTACGTGGGGCAGGAATCGCAGGCGACACAGGGCAGCGGCGTCATCGACCACGTCGCGTTTCGCTGCACCGGCCTCGCGCAGATGCTCGAGCGCCTCACCGCGCTCGGGGTGAAGTTCAGCCGCCGGCAGGTGAGCGACCAGGGCCTGTATCAGCTGTTTCTCTTCGACCCGAACGGCGTCAAGGTCGAGCTGAACTTCGCCAACACCGAGGCGCGCGGCATCCGCCCAGAGCTGATGGCTTCCGAGCTGCCCGGTTAGATCCTGCCCAGGGCCTTCAGCACGCGCTCGGGCGTGCAGGGCTGAGCCGTAACGCGCGCGCCGAGCGGGGCGAGCGCGTCGTTAATCGCGTTGATCACAGCGCCCGGCGCGCCCGCCGTGCCCGCCTCGCCGACGCCTTTCGCCCCGAGCTCCGAGCCGCGTGTCGGCGTCGACACGTGCGCTACGACGATATCCGGCATCTCGCCAGACATCGGCACCAGGTAGTCGGCCATGTTGCCGTTCAGGAGCTGGCCGTTCGCGTCGTACAGGCAGTGCTCCCAGAGCGCCGCCCCGATGCCCTGCACGATGCCGCCGCGGATCTGCTCGTCGACCAGCATCGGGTTGATCACCGTGCCGCAGTCCTCGACGCACCAGTGCTTGAGCAGCTTGACGAAGCCCGTGTCCGGGTCGACCTCGACGAGCGAAGCCTGGATGCCGTTGGTGAAGGTGAAGCCGTACTCGCGCGGCGTGTAGTGCCGCGTCACCGTGAGCTCGGACTGGAACTTCGCGGGCAGCGTGTCGGGACGGAAATAGCCGACGCGGCCGACTTCGGCGAGCGGCAGTTTCGCCTCGCCGGTCACCTTGCCGACGATCGCGTTGTCCGCGATGTCGAGCTCCGCCTTGTCCACGTTCAGCATCGCCGCGGCGACGTCCAGGATATTCGAGCGCAACGCCTTGCCGGCCTGCAGCACCGCCTCGCCGCCGATGCCGGCGCCGCGCGACGCCCAGGTGCCGCCGCCGTAGGGCGTGACCCCGGTGTCGCCGGTGATCACGCGCACCTTGTCCAGCGTGACGCCGACCGCGGTCGCCGCGATCTGCGCGAAGATGCCCTCGGTGCCCTGCCCCTGCTCGGTCACGCTCGCGAGCACCGTGACCATGCCGGTCGGCTCCAGGCGCAGCGTGGCGCCATCCTGCGCCGAGATGCGCGCGCCGCCCACGCCGTAGAACGCCGGCGAAGGATTGGTGACCTCGATCATCGCGGCCAGGCCGATGCCGCGGTACACGCCCTTGTTCCTGAGCGCGGCTTGGTCCGCGCGCAGGCCCTTGTAGTCCATCAGCTCGAGCAGCCGGTCGAGCGTCTTGTGGTGCGAGAGCCGCTCGAACTTGAGGCCCGAGGGGAAGGCGTAGGGATAGGCGTCGTCGGGAATCAGGTTGCGCCGCCTGAACTCGGCCGGGTCCATGCCGAGCTTCGCCGCGGCGAGGTCGACGATCGCTTCGGTGAGCGCCACTGCGATCGGGTGGCCGACCGCGCGGTACTGGCAGGTGACGTTCTTGTTGGTGAACACCACGTGCATGCGCGCGCGGTAGCTCTGGTGCCGGTACGGCCCCCCGGTGAGGTTTACCACCTGGTTGCCCTCGATGCCACTGGTGCGCGGGTACACAGAGTACGGGCCGATGCCGGCGAGGTCGTCCAGCTCGAAGGCGAGGATGTCGCCGGCGCGGCTCGCCGCCAGGCGGACCTTCACGCGGTGCTCGCGCGCATGGATGTCGGTGAGGAAGGACTCCAGGCGGTCGGCGACGAACTTCACCGGCCGGCGCAGCATCACCGACAGCGCCGCGGTCGCCATCTCGTCCGGGTAGACGTGCACCTTGATGCCGAAGGAGCCTCCCACGTCCTTGCAGATCACCCGCACGTTCGCCTCGGGGATGCCGAGGTGGCGCGAGAAGATGTCCTGCATCATGTGCGGCGCCTGCGTCGAGTGATACACGGTGAGCGAGTGCTCGGCGGCGTTGTAGTCGGCGAGGATCGAGCGCGTTTCGAGGCACACCCCGGTGTGCCGGCCGAAGTCGTAGGTCTCCTCGACCACCACGTCGGCCTTGGCGAAGGCCGCGTCGACCTCGCCCGCGTCGAGCTCGCGC
>DASPRB010000108.1:0-4901 GCA_035624675.1 Burkholderiales bacterium | reverse complement strand
GTCGCATCCCAGTCGATCGCCGCTTCGAGCCACGGGTCCTTCGGCGACAGCGGATCGGCGACGACGTGCGCCGCGGCGAGCGCGCGCCGCGTGAAGGGACGCTCCGGCCTGCGGAACGGCCTGGGCTCGCGCACGGCGTAGCGCTCCGTGCGGCCGCCTGCCGCGGGAAGCTCGATGCTCAGGATGGTTTCGCGCTTCATGGCTCAGGGCTTCAGTCTAGGCACGTCTAGCCATTTCTTCAGCCGCCAGCTCTTCAGGCCGAGCTCGGCGAGCTGCACGCCCTTGGCGCCTTCGAGCAGGCCCCAGCGGAACGGGCCTTCGCCCGCGACGTGCCTGAGGAACAGCTCCCACTCGACCTTGAAGGCGTTGCCGGTGTCCTCGTCCGGGACTTCCTTCCAGCCGGCGAAGAAATCGATCGGCTGCGGGATGTCGGGATTCCACACCGGCTTCGGCGTCTCCGCGTAGGACTGCGTGAGGCAACGCCGCAGGCCGGCCACCGCGCTCCCCTCGGTGCCGTCCACCTGCAGCGTGAGCAGGTCGTCGCGCCGCACGCGCACCGCCCAGGAGGAGTTGAAGTGCGCGACGACGCCGCCCGCGAGCCGGAAGGTGGCGTAGGCCGCGTCGTCCGCGGTCGCCTTGTACTTCTTGCCGAGCTCGTCCCAGCGATAGGGGATGTGCGTCGCGCCGAGGCAGCTCACCGCCTGCACTTCGCCGAAGAGGTTATCGAGCACGTAGCGCCAGTGGCACAGCATGTCGAGGATGATGCCGCCGCCGTCCTTCCTGCGGTAGTTCCACGACGGGCGCTGCGCGGGCACGCGGTCGCCTTCGAACACCCAGTAGCCGAACTCGCCGCGCACCGCGAGCAGCCGGCCGAAGAAGCCCTGCTCGCGCAGCTTCTTCAGCTTGAGCAGCCCGGGGAGCCAGAGCTTGTCCTGCACCACGCCGTGCTTGACGCGCGCCTTCTTCGCTGCCGCGTACAGCTCCTTCGCCTCGGCGAGCGTGGTGGCGACCGGCTTCTCGCAGTAGATGTGCTTGCCGGCGCGGATGGCGCGCTTGAGCAGCCGCGGGCGCAGCTGCGTGGACGCCGCGTCGAAGAAGATCTCGTCATCGCGGCTCTCGAGCGCGGCGTCTAGGTCGGTGCTCCAGCGCGCGATGCCGTGCCGGCGCGCGAGCTCCTCGAGCTTCGCGGCGTTGCGGCCGACGAGCAGCGGGTCGGGCATCAGGCGCGTGCCGTCCTTCAGCGCGACGCCGCCCTGCTTGCGGATCTCGAGGATCGAGCGCACCAGGTGCTGGTTGGTGCCCATGCGGCCGGTGACCCCGTGCATGACGATGCCGATGCGTTTCTCGCTCATGTGTGCTTACCGTTTCAGGCCGTTCAGGATCAGCTCGCCGATGTGCCGCCTGCGCGCGGCGAGCGCGCGCGGCGCCATCAGGTCGCGCGCGAAGATGCTGGAAAGGGTGTAGCGGTTGGACAGGTAGAAGTAGCCCTCGCCCGCGATCGAGATGTACAGCTGCACCGGATCGACGCCGCGCCGGAACAGCCCCGCGCGCTCGCCGCGGCGCAGGATGTCGCGCAGCGTCTCGACCAGCGGCGCATGCAGGCGGTGCACGCGCCGCGAGCGCTCGACGTGGTGACCCTTGTACTGGTTCTCGCAGTTGAGCAGCGCGAGGAACTCGGGGTGCTCGAGGCAGTATTCCCAGGTGAAGCGCACCAGGCGCTTGAGCGCCTCGCGCGGATCGCGGTGGCCGAGATCGAGCGCGCGCTCGGCGCTGCGGATGCGCTCGTAGCTCGCCTCCAGCACCGCGAGGAACAGGTCTTCCTTCGAGCCGAAGTAGTAGTAGAGCATGCGCTTGTTGGCGCCCGCGCGCGCCGCGATGCGGTCGACGCGCGCCCCGGCCAGGCCCTCGCGCGCGAACTCGGCGGTGGCCGCCTCCAGGATCCTCTGGCGCATGCGTTCCGGGTCGCGGACGTTCTTCATTCCATGCCCAGCAGCCGGTAGATGCGCCGCGTGTACTCGCCGAAGCGCTCGTGCGTCTTGATGTCGAGCGTGCGCGGATGCGGCAGCTCGACCTCGAAGTTGTCCGCCATGCGCGCCGGGCCGGCGGTGAGCACGACGACGCGCGTGCCGAGGAACACCGCCTCGGAGATCCCGTGCGTGACGAACATGATGGTCTTGCCGGCTTCCTTCCAAATGCGCAGCAGCTCGAGGTTCATCTTCTCGCGCGTGAGCGCGTCGAGCGCGCCGAAGGGTTCGTCCATCAGCACGAGCTTGGGGTCGTGCACCAGCGCCCGGGCGATGGCGGCGCGCTGCTGCATGCCGCCCGAGAGCTCGTAGGGATACTTGTCCTCGTAGCCGGCGAGCCCGACGAGCGCGAGCAGCTCGCGCGCGCGGCCGCGCGCTTCGGCCTTCGGCAGGCCGAGGATCTCCGCGGGCAGCAGCACGTTGTCCAGGATGCGCCGCCACTTGAGGAGCAGCGGCGCCTGGAACACCATGCCGACGTCGCGGGCCGGGTCGAACGGGTGCGTCGCCGAGCCGATGCGCAGCTCGCCGCCGTCGTGCGCGTGCAGTCCGGCGAGGATCTTCAACAGCGTCGATTTTCCGCAGCCCGACGGGCCGACGAGCGCGACCAGCTCCCCCGGCATGACGTCGAAGCTCGCGTCCGAGATCGCCGGATGCCCGCCGTAGTCCTTGCGCACCCCGGCGAGGTGGATGAAGGGCTCAGCCAATGCGCGCGTCCTTCGGCACGAGCAGCCGCTCAAGCGTGAGCACCACGCCGTACAGCAGCATGCCGATCAGCGTGATGAGCACCACGGCCATGAACATCGCCGGCGTGTCGAGCGTCACCTGCACCTGCAGCATGAGGTAGCCGAGCCCCTTGTCCGAGCCGAGGAACTCGCCCACGATCGCTCCCGCCACCGCGAGGATCGCGCCGACCTTCATGCCCGAGAAGATGTAGGGCAGCGCGCCGGGCAGCTGGATCTTGGTGAACAGCTGCCAGCGCGAGCCCTTCAGCGAGCGCACGAGGTCCAGGAGCTCGGGCTCGATCTCGCGCAGCCCGCGCGCCGTGGTGAGCAGGATCGGGAACACCGCGATCGAGAATGCCATGATCGAGTTCGGCAGCACGCCGTACTTGAACCACACGATGATCAGCGGCCCGAGCGCCACCTTCGGGATCATGTTGAGCGACACGAGCAGCGGCATGAAGAATGCCTCGAGCGTCTTCGACCAGGTGAAGAGGAGCGCGAGCGCCACGCCGAGCGCGAGCGCGAGCAGGTAGCCGCCGAAGATCTCCGCGCCGGTCACGGCGACGTTCGTCCACCAGCCGTATTTCGGCTCGAGCAGCGCGTCGAGGGTTGCGCCGGGCGAGGGCATCACGAACTTGGGCACGTTGCCGAGCCGCACGAAGAGGTACCAGGCGAGCAGCAGTGCGAGGTGCGCGAGCAGCGCGAGCGTCCAGCGTGCGAGCTTGGAGTTCATGAGAGCCACCTGTCCAGGTTCGTGCGCACGAATGCGTCGTCCGCGAGATCGCCGTGCTCGCGGTACACGCGGTCGATCTCCTCGGACTGGCCCGCCGAAAGCTCCTCGTCCGGGTCCAGGCACCAGGTGCCGGCGAGCAGCCCCTGGCGGCGCAGCACCTCGTGGCAGCCGGGTATGCAGCCCGCGAAGTCGTGCGCGACGTCGAAGAAGGCGCTGTTGCAGTCGGTGATGCGCGAATCGAGCGCGAGCAGGTCCTCGTCGAGCGGCCCGCGCCGCACGCGCTCGAGGATCCCGACCGCGGTGCGGGTCCACACGCTCCAGTGCCCGAGCAGCCCGCCGCGGATGCGCACGCGCACCGTCTCGCCGCCACGGCGCACGTCGAACGGCACCGCGAGGTCGAGCAAAATGTGGTCGTCGTTGCCGGTATAGAGCGCGATCCGCTCCTCGGCGCGCGCGGCGACCACGCCCCGTACCACGTCCAGCGTGGCGTAGCGGTTGAAGGGCGCGATCTTGATCGCCACGACGTTCTCGATCGCGGCGAAGCGCCGCCAGAACTCCGCGGGAAGCGGGATGCCGCCGACCGCGGTCTGCAGGTAGAAGCCCACCAGCGGGATCTCTGCCGCCACCGCGGCGCAGTGCTCGATCAGCTCGTCGAGCGACGCGCCTTTCATGGCGCCGAGCGAGAGCATGCCGCAGTGGTAGCCCAGGGCACGCGCCGTGCGCGCCTCCATTTGCGCGGGCCCGGTCTTCCCAGCCAGGCCGGCGATCATCACGACCTTGCGCCCCGCGGCCTCTTCGGCCGCGATCTCGAGCACCCGCTCGTAGAGGCCGGCCTCGCGGATCGCGAACTGGGTGGCGTGCACGCCGACCGCCAGCCCGCCGCTGCCCGCGTCCAGGTAGTAGCGAGCGAGCGCCCGCTGGCGGCGCTCGTCCAGCCGGCGCCGTGCGTCGAGCGCGAGCGGATGGGCCGGGATGACCGCGCCGCGGGCGAGCAGCGAGCCGATTTCGTCTGGCAGCGCGTGAGGAAGGCGGCGCGGCATGTTAACCGTCTGGTTACCTGATGGTACCATCGTCTCTCCGCTAACCTTGGAGGGTTCCCATGCGCAGGCTTCTCGTCGCCGCGGCCGCCGCCGTTCTCGCCGTACCCGCCGCCGCCGCAGAGCAGAAACTCGATTTCATCCTGAACTGGGTGCCGGGGGGCGACCACGCGCCGTACTACTACGCGAAGAAGCTCGGCTGGTACCAGAAGGAAGGTATCGACCTGAACCTCGAGCCCGGCAAGGGCTCGGCGCTCTCGACCCAGCGGGTCGGGGCCGGCGCGAACCCGATCGGCCTCGCCGACATGGCCGGCGTGCTGGTCGCCAAGGGCAAGGGCGCCGACGCGGTCGCCGTGTTCAACGTCTACGCCAACTCGCCGCAAGG
>DASPRB010000170.1:0-4316 GCA_035624675.1 Burkholderiales bacterium | reverse complement strand
GGGCCGGTTTCTCGCGCGGCGCGCCGCGGCTTACCGCGCCTACTACGAGCACATGCCGCTGCCCGCGCGCATGCGGCCGCGCGGACCGCACATGCGCATCTACACGCAGCTCGGCTGGGGCTCGCTCGCGCGCTTCTATCTACTCGACGACCGGCAATACCGCGCCTATCAGGTCTGCCCGCGCAGGCACGGCGGCGGCAACGTGGTAAGCGATGCCGACTGTCCGGCCCGCAACGACCCGGGACGCAGCATGCTCGGAGCGCGGCAGGAATCCTGGCTCGAGCGCGCGTTCACGGACTCGCGCGCCGGCTGGAATATCGTCGCGCAGCAGACGCTCATGGCGCAATTCGCGCGCGGCACGGGCGAGGCGCGTCGCTTCTGGACCGACGGCTGGGATGGCTACCCGGCGGCGCGCCGCAAGCTGCTCGAGGGCGTGGCGCGGCAGCGCCTCGCGAACCCGGTGGTCATCGGCGGCGACGTGCACTTCCACGCGGTCGCCGGCCTGAAGGCCGACTTCGACGATCCCGCCGCGCCGGTCGTGGCGAGCGAGTTCTGCGGCACCTCGATCACGTCTCAATCCCGCGCTCAGGCCGAGCTGGACGCCGTGCGCGTAGACAATCCGCACGTCAAGCTCGCCGACGGCCGCTACCGGGGCTACGTGCGCGTCGAGCTGGGCGCGCGCAGGCTGCGCGCCGACTTGCGCGCCATGGAGACGGTGCGCACGGGCGCAGCGCCGTGCGGGACGCTCGCCTCGTTCGTGGTGGAGGATGGCCGGCCGGGCCCGCAGCGCGCCTAGCGGCAGCGCAGGTTGGCCGAGTAGTCGGTGACCGGCTTGGTGCAGTCGTGCTCGTTCACGCGGCGCTGCTCGTCCATGGGCGGCGGCGTGCGATCGAGTGGCGCCTCGGCATAGTTGAACAGCGCGCCCAGGACGACAGCGCCGGCCACCGCCGCCGCGCCGGATGCACTCATCACGGTGACCGTCGTCGCGCCTGCGAGGACAGCCGTGCCCGGCGGAGGCGGCTGCAAGGGGCCGACCACGGTATTGCTCGCGATCTGGACGTTCGCCGAGCAAGCCGACAGGGCGAGCGCGGCTGCGAACCTGCGCATAGAATCCATTCTAGCTTCGCGCCGGCGCCCGGCCGCCATTGATCCATGTCAATTCCGGCGTCGGGTATCGGTTCAAGATGATCGGCAGGTGAATTTCCGCCAAGAAAGGAAAGCCATGGCATACAAGACGATTCTGGTTCACCTCGACGCAGGCAAAGGGGCGGAAGCATGCATCGAGGCCGCCTTTTCGCTGGCACAGAAGTCCGACGCCCACGTGGTCGGGCTGCACGCGCTCACGGTCGTGCCTCCGCCGAGCTGGGCGATGGCCGAAGCGGGCGTCGCCGTCGAGTCGGCGCGCAACAAGGCGCTTGCCGACATCGCGGCACGGGTGCGCGCCACCTGGGATGCCGCCGTGCGGCGCGCCAACTGGAGCAAGTCCGAATGGCGCAGCTCGCCCAGGGACGCGCTCGACGCCGTCACGCTGCACGCGCGCTACGCCGATCTGGTGGTGATCGCGCAGGACGACGGCAGCGGAACGAGCGGCGTGTCCGAGCAGTTCGCGCAGCGGCTGCTGCTCGCCGCGGGACGGCCGGTGCTCGTCGTGCCGTACGCGCGCGAGAAGCGACCGATCGGCGAGAAAATCGTCGTCGCCTGGAACGCAGGCCGCGAAGCGACGCGCGCGGTGACCGACGCGCTGCCGCTGCTGCAGGCGGCCAGGCAGGTGAGCGTCGCAGCGTTCAATCCCGGCCCGCCGGACGGGGGGCACGGCCAGGTGCCGGGCGCCGATATCGCGCTTTACCTTTCGCGCCACGGCGTGCGCGTGACGGTGTCGCAGTACCGCGCCGAGGATATCGACGTCGGCAACCAGCTCCTGTCGCGCGTGTCCGACCTGGACGCCGACCTGATCGTGATGGGCGCCTACGGCCGCTCGCGTGTCTCGGAGCTGATCCTCGGAGGCGTGACGCGCACGATCCTGGAGTCGATGACCGTCCCGGTGCTGATGTCGCACTGAGGCGCGCGCCTCAGGCGGGCGCGGCGGCGCGCCGCAGCCGGTCGCGCACCGCCGCCCAGGCGGGCTCGTCGGGCGGCTCCTCGACGAGGATGCAGGCGCAGCGCGCTTCGTCCAGCTCGCGCAGCGCCGCGTACAGGCGGCGCGCGTACTGGGCGGGATCGTGCGGCATGCGCAGCCAGCGCGCCGCGCGCTCGTCGGGGCGCGAGAACGCCAGCACCGCGGCCTTTCCCGACACGCGCGCGATCGCGCCATCCAGCGCATGCGCCGGCACCAGGCGCAGCTCGGTCCGCGGCGCGTAATGGCGCTCGAGCGTCCCCGGGACACGGGGCGCGCGCGCATCCGGCGCGGCGACGGCCGCGCCGAGCACGGCCTCCAGCTCGGCGCGCGAGATCGCACCGGGCCGCAGCAGCACCGCGCCGCCGCGCGACAGGTCGACGATCGTCGACTCGATGCCCACCTCGCTCGGTCCGCCTTCGAGCACCAGGTCGACCTCGGCGCCCAGGTCCGCGCGCACGTGCTCGGCGCGGGTGGGCGAGACGCGGCCGAAGCGGTTCGCGGAAGGGGCCGCAACGCCGCCGCCGAAGATCCCGAGGAGCTCGCGAGCGACCGGATGAGACGGCACCCGCAGCCCGACCGTGTCCTGCCCGCCGGTCACGAAATCGCCCACGTGCGCCGCGCGCATCAGAATCAGCGTGAGCGGACCGGGCCAGAAGCGCGCCGCAAGCCTGCGCGCCGCCTCGGGGACCTCGCGCGCCCAGGCGAAGGCGTCCTCGGCCGAGGCGAAGTGCACGATCACCGGGTGGTCCGGTGGCCGGCGTTTCACCGCGTAGAGCTTCTTCAGCGCGGCCTCGCTCGACGCGTCCGCTCCGAGCCCGTACACCGTCTCGGTGGGAAACGCCACCAGCCCGCCGCGCCGGAGGATCTCCGCTGCGCGGCGGACCTCCTCGCTCACAGCTTGAGCGGCGCGGCCTTGAGGACCGCCTCGGTCTGACGGCGGCGGAAGTCCTCGAGCTTGCTCGCCATCCCCGCATCGGACAGCGCGAGCAGGGCCACGGCGAACAGCGCGGCGTTCGCGGCACCCGCTTCGCCGATCGCGAAGGTCGCCACCGGGATGCCTTTCGGCATCTGCACGGTCGAGAGCAGCGAATCGAGCCCCTGCAGGTGCTTGGAGGGCATCGGCACGCCGAGCACCGGCAGCGTGGTGTGCGCGGCGACCACGCCCGCCAGGTGCGCCGCGCCGCCCGCCGCCGCGATGATCGCCTTCACGCCGCGCTTGGCGGCGCCTTCGGCCCACTCGGCGACCGCGCGCGGCGTGCGGTGCGCGGACATGGCCTTCGCCTCGTAGGCGACGCCGAACTCCTCCAGCGTCTTCGCCGCTGCCTTCATGGTTTCCCAGTCGCTGGCCGACCCCATCACGATGCCGATCATCATTTGAGCTTTCTCCCGGTGAGGCGCTCGAGCGCCTCGCGATATTTCTGCGAGGTCTTCGCGATCACCTCGGCGGGCAGCCTGGGTGCCGGCGGCGTCTTGTCCCAGTCGAGCGTCTCGAGATAGTCGCGCACGAATTGCTTGTCGAAGGACGGCGGGCTCACGCCGACCTGGTAGGAATCGGCCGGCCAGAAGCGCGAGGAGTCCGCAGTGAGCACCTCGTCGATGAGGACCAGCGCGCCCTTCGCGTCCGTGCCGAACTCGAACTTGGTGTCGGCGATGATGATCCCCTTGGTGGCGGCGTACTCCGAGGCCTCCTTGTAGAGGCGAATGGAGATGTCGCGCACCTTCTCGGCCGTTTCGCGGCCGATCAGCTTCGCCGCCTCGTCGAAGGAGATGTTCTCGTCGTGGCCTTCGGCGGCCTTGGTGGCGGGCGTGAAGATCGGTGCGGGCAGCTTCTGCGCCTGCTTCAAGCCCTTGGGCAGCTCGATGCCGCAGACCTTGCCGGTCTTCTGGTAGTCCTTCCAGCCCGAGCCGATGATGTAGCCGCGCACCACCGCCTCGATGGGCAGGGGCTTCAGTTTCTTCACCACGATCGAGCGGCCGCGCACCTGCGCCTTCTCGTCCTCGCCCTTGACCACGCTCTCGGGGTCGATGCCCGTGAGCTGGTTGGGCACGATGTGGCCGAGCTTCGCGAACCAGAAGTTCGCCATCTCGTTCAGCACGCGCCCCTTGTCGGGAATCGGCTCCCCCAGCACCACGTCGAAGGCCGACAGCCGGTCGCTCACCACGATCAGCATCTTGTCCTCGCCCACCGCGTAGATGTCGC
>DASPRB010000130.1:0-10882 GCA_035624675.1 Burkholderiales bacterium | reverse complement strand
GGTAGACGAAGCGCTCGCCCAGCTCCTCGCGCAGCGCCGTCGCGGGGATCAGCAGCACGCCCTCGACGCGCTCGAGCGTCAGGCCGCCCTGGGCGAACAGGCCGCCGCGCAGCATCCCCTCCGGGTTCTCGATCACCGCGTACACGTTGATCGAGCGCGAGCCGGCGATCGTCGATGGATTGATACGCTCGATGTGCCCGGCGAACTCGCGCGCGCCGAAACCGTCGACGCGGAACGCCACCGGCTGCCCGATCTTCACGCGGCCGATTTCGCTCGCCGGCACGGCGGCCTCGAGCTGCAGGCGCGACAGGTCGACGATGGCGAGGATCCGCGCGTCGACCGGGACGCGCTCACCGGGCTGCGCCAGGCGCTGCGCGACGATCCCCGAGATCGGTGCGCTCAGCACCGCGTCGCCGAGCGCCTTCTGCGCGACCGCGAGATCGGCCTCCGCGGCGCGCAAGCGCGCGAGCGCGACCTCGTAGGCGGACTGCGTCGAGTCGAACGCGCTCTGCGAGATGAAGTTCTTCTCGAGCAGCGTTTTCTGGGTGGCGCGGTTCTTCTCGGCGAGGACCAGCTGCGCCCGAGCCGCCTCGACGTCCGCGCGCTTGGCGGCGGCGCGCGCGGCGAGCTCGGTGGTGTCGATGCGCGCGAGCACCTGGCCGCGACGCACGTTCTCGCCCTCGCGCACCGTCACCTCGACCAGCTCGCCGGCGACCTTGGCCTTCACTGTCGTCTCGTTCAGCGGCGTCAGCGTTCCCGTGAGGGGCAGGCTGCGCTCGAGCGTCTGCGGCGCGAGCACGAGAATGTCGGAGGGCAGGAATTCGAGCGCCTGCTCGCGAGCGGCCGGCTCGGCGGCCTGGTTCTTGCGTACCGTCGCGAGCCCCGCCACCGCAGCGGCGCCGATCAGGAGCGCCGCGCCCGTCGCGAGCAGCGCCCTTCTGGGAGTGAGCGGGTTCATCGTCTAGGCCTCGATCAGGCGTGGATTGGCCGGTGCCGCGTCCGGGTCCTTGAGCAGCGCGCGGCGCAGCGCTTCCAGGTGCGCCTCGAGCAGCCCCACCTCGTCGACGGGCGCGCCGGCGAACGGCGCGAGCGAGTTGCGCCACAGCGCGGTGAGCAGCATGGGCGCGGCGATGAGCAGCGCGGCATGCTTCGCCTCGAGCGCGCGGAACTCGCCGCGCGCCATGCCGCGCCGGATGATCTCTTCGATCGCCGCTTGCCCCGGCTCGACGACCTCTGCCATGTAGAACCGTGCGATTTCGGGGAAGTTGCCGGCCTCGGCGATGATCAGCTTGGGGATCCCCGAGAGGGGCTGGGAGCCGATGCGTTCCCACCAGCCGCGCAGCATCAGCCGCAGCAGCTCGAACGAGCTGCCCCCGAACTGCTGCACCAGGCTGCGCATCTCGGCAATCGGCGAGACGATGCCTTCGCGCACCACCGCCTTGAACAATTCGGCCTTGTTGGCGAAATACAGGTAGAGCGTTCCCTTGGCGACACCCGCGCGCGCGGCCACGTCCTCCAGGCGGGTGGCGGCGTAGCCGCGCTCGACGAACAGCTCGAGCGCCGCGCGCGTGATTTCCTCGGGGCGCGCGTCCTTGCGCCGCGCCCAGCGCGGCTCGCTGCGCGAAGACAGGGGTCGATTCATGGAAAAGTTTATGACTGACCGGTCAGTAAGATATTGGTGCGCCGCGCAACTGTCAAGCAGGACAGGCGCTTACTTGTGCCGAGGGCGGGATTGCAGTAGGTTTGGCGCCTCACGCAGGGGTCCTGGCGCCAACTGGCCGCCGGGTGAGAGAAACCCTTTGAACCTGATGCGGGTAATCCCGCCGAAGGAAGCGACCATGAACGCCAATCCCAAATTTCTTGCTGCGACCGCCCACGTCGACGAGGCGGCGGTCAAGCCTCTTCCCAATTCGCGCAAAGTCTACGTACGGGGCTCGCGCACAGACCTGCGCGTACCGATGCGCCAGATCCGACAAGCCGACACGCCGACGATGTTCGGCGGCGAGCCCAATCCGCCGATCTTCGTTTACGACTGCTCGGGCCCTTACACCGACCCCGAGGCGCGCATCGACATCCGCTCGGGCCTCGCGCCGCTGCGTAGCCCGTGGATCGAGGAGCGCGGGGACACCGAGGTCCTCGACGGACCCAGCTCGCGCTATGGCCGCGAACGCCTCGCGGACCCGAAGCTCGCAGAATTGCGCTTCAATTTGAAGCGCGCGCCGCGGCGCGCGAAGCGCGGCATGAACGTCACGCAGATGCACTATGCGCGGAGCGGCATCGTCACCCCGGAAATGGAGTTCGTCGCCATCCGCGAAAATCTCGAGCGCGAGCGCTATCTCGAGAGCCTGAAGGCGACCGGCAAGACGGGGGAGAAGATGCTCGATCTGCTGCTCAAGCAGCACCCGGGGCAGTCCTTCGGCGCTTCGATTCCCGCGCGCATCACGCCGGAATTCGTGCGCGACGAAGTCGCGCGCGGGCGCGCCATCCTGCCCTCGAACATCAACCACCCGGAATCCGAGCCGATGATCATCGGGCGCAACTTCCTGGTGAAAGTAAACGCGAACATCGGCAACTCGGCCGTGTCCTCGGGCATCGGCGAGGAAGTCGAGAAGATGACTTGGGCGATCCGCTGGGGCGCGGATACGGTCATGGACCTCTCTACCGGCAAGCACATCCACGAGACGCGCGAGTGGATCGTGCGCAACTCGCCCGTGCCGATCGGCACCGTGCCGATCTACCAGGCGCTGGAGAAGGTGGACGGCAAGGCCGAGGAACTCACCTGGGAGATCTATCGCGACACGCTGATCGAGCAGGCCGAGCAGGGGGTGGACTACTTCACCATCCACGCAGGCGTGCTGCTGCGCTACGTGCCGCTCACGGCGAAGAGGATGACCGGGATTGTCTCGCGCGGCGGCTCGATCATGGCCAAGTGGTGCCTCGCGCATCACGAGGAAAGCTTCCTCTATACGCACTTCGCAGAGATCTGCGAGATCATGGCCGCCTACGACGTCGCCTTCTCGCTCGGCGACGGCCTGCGGCCGGGCTCGGGCTATGACGCGAACGACGAGGCGCAGCTCGCGGAGCTGAGGACGCTGGGCGAGCTCACGAAGATCGCCTGGCGGCACGACGTGCAAGTGATGATCGAAGGCCCGGGACACGTGCCCATGCAGCTCATCAAGGAGAACATGGACATCCAGCTCAAGGAGTGCGACGAGGCGCCTTTCTACACGCTGGGGCCGCTCACCACCGACATCGCGCCCGGCTACGACCACATTACCTCGGCGATCGGCGCGGCGCAGATCGGCTGGTACGGCACGGCGATGCTGTGCTACGTCACGCCCAAGGAGCACCTCGGGCTGCCCAACAAGAAGGACGTCAAGGACGGCATCATGGCCTACAAGATCGCCGCGCACGCCGCGGACCTCGCCAAGGGCCATCCCGGCGCTCAGGTCCGCGACAACGCCGTCTCCAAGGCGAGGTTCGAATTCCGCTGGGAGGATCAGTTCAATCTCGGCCTCGACCCGGACACCGCCAAGGACTTCCATGACGAGACCCTGCCCAAGGACTCGATGAAGGTGGCGCACTTCTGTTCCATGTGCGGCCCGCACTTCTGCTCGATGAAGATCACGCAGGACGTGCGCGACTACGTGGAGAAGGGCATGCAGGAGAAGTCGGTCGAGTTCGTCCGCAAGGGCGCCGAGCTATACCAAAAGACCTGATCGCGTCCCTCTTCTGGGTTCTCGTCGCGCTCGCGGTCGGCCTGCCGCTGGCCGCGTACTTCCTGCAGGACCGGCTGATCTTCTATCCGCAGCGCGCCGGAGATGCGCGCCGCACCGAGATCAAGGCGAAGTTTCCCTCGGTCCGAGAGCTTTTCGTCGACGCGCCAGACGGCACGCGCTTGCATGCCTGGTTCCTGAAGTCGGGGCCCGACCTGGTGCTTTATTTCGGCGGCAATGCGGAGGAGGTGTCATGGATGATCGACGCGGCTGCGGCGCAGACGCCCGGCGTGTCGTGGCTGCTCACCGACTACCGTGGCTTCGGCGCCAGCCGGGGTTCGCCATCCGAAAAGAATCTCCTCTCCGACGCGCTGGTCTGGCACCGCTACGCCGTCCAGGAGCTGCACGCAGGCAGGGTCTTCGCGCTCGGACGCAGCCTGGGTAGCGGCGTGGCGGTACGGCTCGCCGCCCAGCGCCCGCTCGCCGGCGTGATCCTCGTTACGCCCTTCGACAGCCTGACCACAGTGGCGCAGCGCTACTATCCCTACCTGCCGGTGAAGTGGCTGCTGCGGCACCGGTTCGACTCGCTCTCGCTCGCGCCGCGAATCGATCTGCCCATGCTGTGCCTGATCGCCGGACGCGACGAGATGATCCCGCCGGCACACGCCGAGCGGCTCTACCAGGCCTGGCTCGGGCCGAAACGCAAAGCGGTTCTCTCCGGCGCGCAGCACAACGACGTCGACGCGGCACCCGAGTTCTGGCCTTCGATCCGGCGCTTCGTGGCGTGAATTAGTTGTGGGGCGCCCGGCAGGTCGGATGCGGTAGCATCGGCTCTTTCCGAAGGATTCGCACTGAACGCGCTCCCCGCGAACATCGGTCGGTACGTCGTGGCACGCGAGCTCGGCCGCGGCGCAAGCGCGACCGTGTACCTCGCGCGCGACCCGTTTGCAGCACGCGAAGTCGCGATCAAGGTGTTTCGTCACGGCGGCGAAGACGCCGACCTGCTTGCCGGCAAGCACCGCACAACGTTCCTGAACGAGGCCGCGCTGGTCGGCAAGCTGCAGCATCCGCACATCGTCTCGCTGCTCGACGCAGCAGTCGAGCGCGAATACAGCTACATCGTGATGGAGTACGTCGAGGGCGGTACGCTGGCGCAGTACACGCTGCCGGACACGCTGCTGCCGCTCGAAAAAGTGGTCGAGGTGGTGTTCAAGGTGAGCCGCGCGCTGGAGTACGCGCACCGCCAAGGGGTGATCCACCGCGACATCAAGCCCGCGAACATCCTGGTGCCGCCCGCCTTCGACGTGAAGCTGTCGGACTTCGGCGTCGCGATGCTCGAGGGAGCCACGCACACGGACCTGCGCAACGTCGGCTCGCCGGCCTACATGTCGCCCGAGCAGCTCTCCGACCATCCGCTCACCCATCAGACCGACATCTATTCCCTGGGCGTCGTGATGTTCCAGCTGCTCACCGGGCGCCTGCCCTTCACCGGCTCGTCGCACGCGAGCCTCATGTACCAGATCGTCAATCATCCGGCGCCGGCGCTGCGCAGCGTGCGCAGGGACCTGCCCGAGGCGGCCGAGGCGATCGTCGCCCGCGCGCTGCAGAAAGACCTCACGGTGCGCTACCAGAGCTGGATCGACTTCGGCAAGGACCTGACGAGCCTCGTGCGCCACCTCGAGGCGCCGCGCGAGGGGCTGTCGGACACGCGCAAGTTCCACGCCTTGCGGAATCTGTCTTTCTTCCGCGACTTTCGCGAGGTGGAGATCTGGGAGGTGCTGCGCGGCTCGAGCTGGCAGCGCCTGCCAGAGGACACGGTGCTGATCGAGGAGGGCGAGCGCGGCGAAAGCTTCTATATCCTCGTCGAGGGCGCAGTCGAGGTGACGCGCGCCGGGAGGCATCTGAACACCCTGGTGGCGGGTGATTGCTTCGGCGAGATGCTCTACTTCTCGGGCGAGGCGAGCCTGCGCAGCACGACCATCCGCTCGCGCAGCGCGGTGCTGGTGCTCGAAGTGAAGGCCGAGACGCTGCGCGCGGCGACCGATGCCTGTCAGGTGCAATTCAACAAGGCATTCATGCGCATCCTCATCGACCGTCTGACGGCCGCCAACCAGAAGCTCGCCGGGCGCTAGCGCACATGCACGACGCGACGCTCCTGCACGCACTGTTGCTCGGCATCGTCGAGGGGCTGACCGAGTTTCTGCCGGTCTCGAGCACCGGCCACCTCATTCTCGCGGGCGACCTGATCGGCTTCAACGGCACGAAGGCCAAGGTCTTCGAAATCGTCATCCAGACCGGCGCCATGCTTGCGATCGTGTGGGAGTACCGGACACGCTTCCTGCGCATCGACTGGCCGCTGTATCGCAACCTGGCGATTGCGTTCATGCCGGCCGCCTTCATCGGTCTGGCACTCGAGCACGCGATCAAGGCGCTGCTTTTCAGGCCGGTGCCGGTGGCGGTCGCGTTCATCGCCGGTGCGCTGGTGATCCTGTGGGCTGAGCGACGCAATCACCGCGTGCGCGTCGAGCGCGTCGACCAGATGACGTGGCTCGATGCGTTGAAGGTGGGCTTCGCGCAGGCGTTCGCCCTGATCCCCGGCACTTCGCGTTCCGGCGCGACCATCATCGGCGGGATGCTGTTCGGCCTGTCGCGGCCGGCGGCGACCGAGTTCTCGTTCTTCCTCGCGGTGCCGACGCTGGTCGCGGCGGGCGGATACGACTTCTTCAAGCATCGCGCGCTGTTCTCGAGCGCGGACCTCGGCTTGTTCGGGGTCGGCCTCGTCGCGGCGTTCGTCGCCGCGATCGCCTGCGTGCGCTGGCTGATCCGCTACGTCGCCTCGCACGATTTCAAGCCGTTCGCCTGGTACCGCATCGCATTCGGCGTCGTGGTGCTCGTCACCGCCTACGCCGGAATCGTCGACTGGAGCGCGGGCTAGCTCTGCAGCCAGGGTAGACCGGCGACGCGCCAGCCGCCGGTGCGGTTGCGCTGCTGGTTGGTGTCTTTGTCTCCCTCGAACCCCTCGAGCACGTTGTAGCACTCCTGGTAGCCGGCCTCGGTCGCGGCGAGCGCGGCCAGATGCGATCGTCCGCCGGAGCGGCAGATGAACATCACCGGCTCGTCGGGGTCGACCAGCTCGGCCAGTTGAGGCAGGAATTCAGGATTGAGCTTGCCCCCCGGGTAGCTGCTCCACTCGACCGGGAGCGCCCCGGGAATCCGCCCGACCCAGTGCAACTCGGCGTGCGTGCGCACGTCGACCAGCCGGGCCTCGCCCGCCTGCATCAGCGCGTGCGCCTCGGCGGGGAGAAGGGCCCCCGAATAGGGAAGGCGCAGGGCCCGGGCGCGCTCGCGCGCGTTGGCTTTGATCGTTTCGAGATCGTCCATCGTCGGCGCGCATTATATTGATCTGGGGGCTCGACCGCGGGGCGCAGCCTGGTGCATGATTGGCACCAGAAAGGGGCGTTCCCCGCCGGGGGCTGCACGCGCATGGTGCGCGCCCAGCCGGCGCACTCCGCAAATCGCGGGGGCTGCGCAGGCAAAAGCCGGGCGCGGGATTTGGCACGAAAACTGCTGATTACGACGTATTCGGCCGGTGCATCCGGCCCGTTTTTATTCCAGACACCCACTCAGGAGATCCGAAGATGGCGATGACGCCCGATGACGTCTTGAAAATGATCAAGGACAAGGAGGTCAAGTTCATCGACCTCCGCTTCACCGACACGAAGGGCAAGGAGCAGCACGTTTCGGTCCCCGCGAGGTTTTTCGACAAGGACAAGTTCGAGAGCGGGCATGCGTTCGACGGTTCCTCAATCGCGGGCTGGAAGGGCATCCAGGCATCCGACATGCTGCTGATGCCGGAGCCTTCGAGCGCGCGCCTCGATCCGTTCACCGATGAGGCGGTGCTCAACATCAGCTGCGACGTTATCGAGCCCTCCGATGGCAAGCCCTACAGCCGCTGCCCGCGGGGGGTGGCGAAGCGCGCCGAGGCCTACCTCAAATCGACCGGCCTGGGCGACACGGCCTATTTCGGCCCGGAGCCCGAGTTCTTCATCTTCGACGGCGTGACCTGGTCGGTCGACATGTCGGGCTGCTCGGTCAAGATCAAGTCCGAGGAGGCGCCCTGGTCCACCGGAATCGACTATGAATCGGGCAACATGGGTCACCGCGCACCGGTGAAGGGCGGCTATTTCCCGGTCGCTCCGGTCGACTCACAGCAGGACATCCGCAACGCCATGTGCCTCGCGCTCGAGCAGCAGGGCGTCGAGGTCGAGGTGCATCACCACGAAGTCGCGGCGGCCGGACAGAACGAGATCGGCACGCGCTTCGCGCCGCTCGTGCAGCGCGCCGACTGGATGCAGATCCTGAAGTACACGGTCTGGAACGTCGCGAATTCGTACGGCAAGACAGCGACGTTCATGCCCAAGCCCATCGTGGGCGACAACGGCTCGGGGATGCACGTGCACCAGTCGGTGTGGAAGGGCGGCACGAATCTGTTCGCCGGGAACGGCTATGCCGGGCTGTCCGAGTTCGCGCTGTACTACATCGGCGGCATCATCAAGCACGCGAAGGCGCTGAACGCGATCACCAACCCGGGTACCAATTCGTACAAGCGCCTGGTGCCGGGCTTCGAGGCACCCATCAACCTCGCCTACTCGGCGCGCAACCGCTCGGCCGCCTGCCGCATCCCGCACGTCGCGAGTCCGAAGGGACGACGCGTCGAAGTTCGCTTCCCCGATCCGACCGCGAATCCGTATCTCGCCTTTGCCGCGATGCTGATGGCGGGGCTGGATGGGGTGCAGAACAAGATCCACCCCGGGGATCCGGTCGACAAGAACCTGTACGACCTGCCGCCGGAAGAGCGCAAGAAGGTGCCGAACGTTTGCGCGTCGCTCGACGAGGCGCTCGGCCACCTGGAAAAGGACCGCGCGTTCCTCACCAAGGGCGGGGTGTTCGACGACGATCTGCTCGACGCTTACATCGAGCTCAAGAAGGAGGAAGTGCAGCGCTTCCGCATGACCACCCATCCGATCGAATTTGACATGTACTACAGCTCGTAAACCGATCGGCCGCTGAAACGTGACGGGGAGGACGGGCCGCGCCTGTCCTCCCGTCTTTTCGGAGGTTTGCAACGAGAAGTTTTGCTGGCATAGACTTGGTGGGTTCAATTAAGGTAGCTTCTCTACCATGCTTCGGAACCCGTTGTTTGCGGCACTTATCCTCGCCTCCGCGGCGGGGGGGGTGCACGCCCAGGGTGGTCCGATCTACAAATGCGTCGACAGCAGCGGTCGCCTGCTCTATACGACGGAAAAGTCGGATATGGCGGGCAAGAAATGCGAGCCCGTGGCAAGCGAAGTGAACGTGGTGCCGGCCCAGAAGCCGCGCGGCGACTCGGCCAGACCGCCGGACTTTCCGCGCGAGTCGCCGTCGCAGCGCTCCGCGGCGAAGGAGAAGCAGCGCGAGACACTGGAGGGCGAGCTGGCGAAGGAAAAGAGCCTGCTTGCCGACGCGCAGAAGGAGCTCGCGGAACAGCAGGCGGTGCGCTCCGGCGACGAGAAGAATTACGCACGCGTGCTCGAGCGGTTGCGCCCTTACCAGGACCGCGTCGAACTGCACCAGAAGAACGTCGAAGCCCTGCAGCGCGAGCTGGCCAATCTCTACAAGTAGCGCTGCGTAGCGCAGGGCGCCTGCCGTGACCGCGTCTTTCACGGGGCTGGAATTGCTCGCCACCGCAGTCATGGCGCTCGACGACACGCTCGTCGTGCGCTACGCCAATCCGGCCGCGGAGAACCTTCTCGAAACCAGCGCGCGCACCCTGGTGGGACAGCCGTTCGTCGGCCTGTTCGCCGACAGCCCCGCACTGCGCGCCCGCCTCGCCGAGGCGCTCGCGACGCACTGGGACTATTCCGCCCAGATGGTCGAATACCTGCGTCCGGGACACGATCCCCTGCCGCTCTCATGCCTCGTCGCCCGCGCGGACTCGGGCGGCGCCGCGCTGCTGGTGGTCGAGCTGCGTCCGATCGAGCAGCAGCTGCGCCTTGCGCGCGAGGAGCGACTGCTCTCCGAGCAGCAGGCGAACCGCGAGTTGATTCGCAATCTTGCGCACGAAATCAAGAATCCGCTCGGCGGACTGCGCGGATCCGCGCAGCTGCTGGAGCGCGAGCTGGACCGCCCCCAGCTCAGGGAATATACGCAGGTGATCATCAAGGAGGCCGACCGGCTGCAGTCGCTCCTGGACCGTCTTCTCACGCCGCATCGCGCACCGCGCACCGGTCCGGTGAACGTGCACGAGGTTCTCGAGCGCGTGCGTAGCCTGCTGCTCGCCGAGTACTCGCAAGGGGTCACGGTGCGCCGCGACTACGATCCGAGCACGCCCGAGATCGCGGCCGACAAGGAGCAGCTCATCCAGGTCGTTCTGAATGTTGCGCGCAATGCCGCGCAAGCGCTCACCTCGAAGGAAGGCCTCGCGCGAGGAGGCGGGACGATCACCTTCCGGACGCGCGTGCTGCGGCAGGTCACGATCGCCCGCCGGCGCTGCAAGCTGGCACTAGAATTGCAAGTGATCGACAACGGGCCCGGCATCCCGGAGGACATACGCGAGCGAATCTTCAGTCCTCTGGTATCCGGGCGAGATGGCGGCAGTGGGCTCGGGCTTTCACTTGCTCAAACCTACGTCCAATACCACCACGGGGTGATCGAGTGCGACAGCCGGCCCGGTCACACGGTGTTCCGGATACTGCTGCCGCTTTCCTGAGCGAGCCGATGAGCGAGTGATGAAACCGGTCTGGATCGTCGACGACGATCGTTCGATACGCTGGGTGTTCGAGAAGGCGCTCAGCCGCGAGGGCATCGACTACGCGTCGTTTGCCTCGGCCAAGGAGGCGCTGGAGGCGCTGTCCGCGGGCCCGCCGCAGGTCCTGGTGTCGGACATCCGCATGCCGGGGCCCTCTGGACTGGAATTGCTGAAGACGCTGAAGCAGCAGCACCCTTCGGTGCCGGTGATCATCATGACCGCGTATTCGGATCTCGACTCGGCCGTGGCGGCGTTCCAGGGCGGAGCCTACGAGTACCTGCCCAAGCCGTTCGACGTCGATCAGGCGGTGGACCTGATCCGGCGTGCGCTCGAGGAGAGCCAGCACGAGGCGGCGGAGGCCGAGGCCCCGGTCGCGGTG
>DASPRB010000100.1:0-3950 GCA_035624675.1 Burkholderiales bacterium | reverse complement strand
CCTGATGAAGCCGCTCGACCGCGCGCGTCTGGCAGATGCGTGTCGGCGCGTACGGGAGCGGCTCATCGACGCGCCTGCGCGACTGGATGCGCTGCTGGAACTTCTCGCTCGACAGACAACGCAGGCACGAAAGTTCCTGCGCTGGATAAACGCCTCTTCGGGCCAGGACGTACGACTGATCACGGTCGAGGAAGTCTGCTATTTCCAGTCCGATACCAAGTACACGCGCGCGGTCACGGCGGAAAGCGAGTCCCTGATCCGGAAGTCGCTCAAAGAGCTGCTCGATGAGCTCGACCCGGAGGTGTTCTGGCAGATACATCGCTCCACCGTCGTCAACGTGAGCGCGATCGCCGCCGTCACGAGAGATTTCTCCGGGCGCCTCATGGTGAAGCTGAAGCATCGCAAGGAAGCGCTGCCCGTAAGCCAACCCTTCGCCCACCTTTTCCGGCAGATGTGAGACCCCGGCGACTCTCATGCGCCGCGGGCTATCCGGAGGCTGCGATGAAGAGCCGCTTGACCAGCTGCGGATCGGCCCACTCATCGAACTGCGGCAGCCCGTCGTGGATGTCGGTCCAGGGAGCCTTCGAGCCGACGAACGCGTGGTAGGCAAGGCGCACGCCGGGGTCCTGCTTCAGCGTGCCGCAGCGGACCGCGACCACCCGCTTCGTTTTCTCGCCGTGGCTGTAGATGGGCGAGCCGCACCCAGAGCAGAAATAGCGGAACTTCCCCGGACTCGACTCGTAGGCCCCGACGCTGTCCCTGCCCGCCGTGATGCGAAACTTGTCGGCGTCGACGATGATGTTCGTCGCGACCGACGCGCCCGACGCCGCGCGGCACTTGCCGCAGTGGCACTGGTACATGAATCGGGGCTTGCCGTCGATTTCGTACCGGATCCTGCCGCACAGGCACGCACCGTCAAGCATCGCCAATCCTTTCCGCGGTGATCAGCCGAGCAACGAAAAATGTGTTTGCCTATGAGGGCCGAATGTTCTGGTTCACGCGGAAAAAGTTCGCCGGGTCATAGGTCTTCTTGATTTTCGCGAGGCGCTCGTAGTTGTCCCTGAACGACGCCTTCACGCGCTCCTGCCCCTCGTCCATCATGAAGTTCACGTACGCTCCGCCCGACGAGAAAGGATGGACGGCGTCGAAGTAGTCCTTGCACCACTTCGTGATCGTGGCGCCGTTGCCCGGCTTCGGATCGACGCCCACGATCACCAGCGCGAAGTTGGCATCGCGATAGCTGAACGCGGTGTCGTGCCGACCAACTCGGTGCGCGGCGCCGTTGATGGGGTAGATGTGGACCTGCGACAGGCCGGCCGGAGCTTTCGTTGCCTGCGCGTGGTGCACGGCGATCGACTCCTTGCTGAAGTCCTTCACGAAGTCGGCACGCCAGTACCATTGCAGCCCCGGCGGAAGCAGCGGGTCGAACAGGCTCTGCAGCGCGGGAAACGGTACCGGACCCACGTGGTCGAGCGCCGGCTTGCCCACCGCCCGCATGGCCCTGGTCGCTTTCTCCGCCTTCTCGGGCGCTGCGGTCGAGCACCAGATCACCGCGCACATTTTCTTGCCGTGCAGCTCGGACGGGAACAACGGCACGGGCGGCACTGTCAGAAACGCGAAGAATCCGCTGACGTCGTCGGGTGCCGCGAGGATGAACTCCTGGTACGCCTTCATGACCTCGGGTGTCTGCTCGATCGGCCAGAAGGTGGGCCCGGCGTTCACCATGCTCACCGGATGAAGGCGGAATTTGAACGATGTGACGACGCCGAAGTTTCCGCCGCCTCCGCGCACGGCCCAGAACAGGTCCGGGTGCTCCTTCGTGTTGGCCGTTACGGAGCGGCCGTCGGCAAGCACCATGTCCACTTCGAGCAGGTTGTCGATCGCCAAGCCGTACGGCCGGGTCAGATGGCCGATGCCGCCGCCGAGCGTCAGGCCCGCCACGCCCGTTGACGAGACGGTTCCCCCGGGGGTCGCCATCCCGAAGCCGTGCGTGGCGTGGTCCATGTCGCCGCCGGTGCAGCCGCCCTCGACGCGCACAGTGTGCGCAGCCTGATCGACGCGCGTGCCTCTCATCCGCGACAGATCGATCACAAGACCGCCATCGCAGACGCCCAGGCCACCACCGTTGTGCCCGCCGCCTCGAACGGCCGTGAGCAGGTTGTTCTCCCTGCCGTACTCCACGGCCGCCATGACATCGGACGCGTCCGTGCAGCGCGCGATGACGCGAGGCCGCCGGTCGATCATGCCGTTGTATACCTTTCGGGCGTCGTCGTAGCCTGGGTCGCCCGCCTGAATGATTTGTCCACGAAAACGCGCACGCAACTTTTCAAGAGACATAAGACCCCCTAGAAGGTTTGGTCTGCTTGGCGACGAACAGGCAGGCACCGAGGAGAACCGCGCCGGGCTAGTTGCGGCCGAGCCAGGTGTAGCCGGTGGCGAAGATGAAGTCCTCGGGCACGCCTTGCTGCGTCGCGTGCTGGGCCTGCAGCTGCTCGGCGCCGAGCGGCTGGAAGGCCTGGGCGGCGCTCATGCTGGCCGGGATCACGCCCGAGCCGATGCCGAGAACCAGGGCGGTGATGGCGGCTTGCAGGATCAGTTTGGTGTTCATGGCGTCCTCCGTGTCTCGATGATTCACAGAGTAAAGATCGGACGCCGGAACCTCAGCGCAGCATGGCGCAGGGAAAATGTGACGGATTCACATTCGGGCCGCCCGCGCCGCCTCGTCCAGCGACATGGCGTAGGCGGGCGCCGGCCCCTGGCCGCCGAGGAAAGGCTGCCAGTAGTCCTCGAAGCTCGCGAACCGCGTCGGAACGTCGATCGGCGCGACCTTGACGCCTTCCAGTCCCGCACTCTCGAACAGATTCGCGAGGGGCTGCGGACGGCATAGCGGGAAACGGACGCTTTCGTCCAGCTTCGCGGCGCCCGGGTCGAGCTCGACCGCCGCGTCCCAGAATTTCCGCATGAGCTCCATCCCGCCCGCGTAATCCCAGACATAGGCCGCGATCGCACCGCCCGCGCCGGTCACGCGCGCCATCTCGGCGAGCGCGGCGCGCGGATCGTCGACGAAGTTCAGGACCAGCGCGGAGACAACTACGTCGACCGACCCATTGCCAATGGGGATCGCCGTCGCGCTGCCGACGTGGAACGACACCCGGCTGCCGAGGTTCTGACGCGCGGTCCCGAGGAAGCCCTTCGAAGGCTCGACGCCGGCGACCGAGGAGAGCGCGCAGCGGTCGACGATCGCCGCGCATAGCGCTCCCGTGCCGCATCCCACGTCGAGCCATCTTCGCCCAGGTATCGGAGACTGGCCTGCGTTCCACGGTCAGCGCGTCGCCGGAGGGCGCTCGGTCGCGCGCAGCTCGGTAAGGGCTTCCTCCTCGATCGCGCGCATCTTCTGGACGAGCGGTTGCATGCGCTGCTGCATGTCGCCCATCGTGGTCTGGATCACGGCCGGCATCTTCACGATCAGCGCGCGCCCGGCGTCGGTGCGGTAGAAGGCGAGCATGCCGTCGACCTCGTCCTGGGTGAAGGTGTCCCGGTAGACGCGCACGTACAGCGGCTCGAGCTTGTCCCAGGCCATCTCCTCGCGGAACGCATCGGCCATGCGCCCGCGCATGCGCGCTATGATCGCCTCCTGCTCGGGCGTGAGCTGCCGACCGCGCAGCGCCTGCTCCATGTTGCGGCGCATGAGCGCGTCGACCTGCGCCATCATGCCGTCGAGCAGCTTCCTCGCCTCGGTGACTTCGAGCAGGCGACGGATCGAGTCCTCGCTCGCCGCTGGCGGCGCGGCGAAGGCCGAGGAGGAGATCGCGGAGAGGGCGCAGAGGACGACGAGCAGGCGCTTCACGGTGTTCCTTTCGAGCTGGAGTCGCGGCGCGCAAGGCGCCGCACGAGTTCGCGGACGAGACCGGCAAACGCTGCCAGCCACGCGGCGAGCGCAGCGTACAGGA
>DASPRB010000067.1:0-3927 GCA_035624675.1 Burkholderiales bacterium | reverse complement strand
GACCGCGCGCGACAGCGACTTCGACGTGGTAGCCGGCCTTCGGCTGGGCGCCGACGACTATCTCACCAAGGACGTGAGCCTGCCGCATCTCATGGCGCGCATCGCGGCCTTGTTTCGCCGCGCCGACCTGGCGCGCGAGGCACCCGCGGCCGAAGAGCAGCTCGAGCGCGGAGCGCTTGCGCTCGATTTGAAGCGCTTCAGCGTTACCTGGAACGGCCGGCCTGTTGCGCTGACGCTGACGGAGTTCTGGATGGTGCATGCGCTCGCCAAGTTTCCGGGCCACGTCAAGAATCGCGACCAGCTGATGCGCGAATCGAATCTGGTCGTCGACGACGCCACCGTGACCTCGCACGTGAAGCGCATACGGCACAAGTTCCTCGCCGTCGACGCCGCGTTCGACCGCATCGACACGGTCTACGGCATGGGCTATCGCTGGAAGGCCTGAAAACGCAATGCGCTTGCGCGTCACCCTGCGGGTCAAGCTCGCGCTGGTCTCGCTCGCAATGCTGGCGCTGCCCTGGGCCGGCTGGCTGTACGTCGGCCAAATGGAGCGCTTCCTGCTCGAGGGCCAGGAGCGTGCGCTGCTCGCGACTGCGCGCGCGGTCGCTACGGCGCTGCACGACCGCCCGCAGCTGCTCGCCGCGGTTCCGGAGCGGGACGATGCGTTGCGGCGCGAAGCAGAAGAGGAGCTGCGCCGGCTGACGCAAGGCGACGCGAGCGTGGCCGGCGGCGATGCGGACGTTCCGCTGGCGCGCGAGGACGCCGTTGCCGCAGCCCCCGCCCAGGAGGAAATCGCCGCCATCCTGCGCGGCGTCGAGCGCGCCAGCTCGCGCATCTGGGTGGTGAACCGGCGCTACCAGGTGCTGGCGCTCGCGGGCAGCCTGAAGCAGCCGGTGCCGCCCGTGCAGGAAGGTGTTCTGCGCTCGTGGTGGCATCAGGCGATCGGCTGGCTGATACCGGGACCGACCGAGGACTTCGCCGAAGCTCTCCCGGACGACGTGCTCGCCACTAGCCGGGACATTACGGCCGCGCTGCAGGGAACGCCGGGTACGCGCGTGCGCCGCACCCCCGACGGCCGCGCGGTGGTGCTCTCCTCGGCCTATCCCATCTGGTCGGGCGACGAGGTCGCCGGCGCGGTGGTCGCGGAGGAGACGACGAACCCCATTGTCTCGCTGCGCAGCGCCGCGCTCGAGCGCCTGCTCGCGCTGACGCTGGCAGCGTTCGCGGGAGTTGGCGCGCTGTTGATCGCCTACGCGACGCGGCTGTCGCACCGCATCCGGCGGCTACGCGACGAAGCGGAGTCGGCGATCGACGCGCGCGGCCGTATCACGCGCCTCGCGGCCGGCTCCGATGCCGGCGACGAGATCGGCGACCTGTCGCGCAGCTTCTCGGCCATGCTTGCGCGGCTGGCGCAGCACCATGCGTATCTGGAAAGCATGGCCGATCGTCTGTCGCACGAGCTGCGCACGCCGATCGCGGTGGTGCGCTCGTCGCTGGAGAACCTGCAACTCGCCGCCGAGTCCGCCGAGCGCGTCCTGTACATCGAGCGTGCGGAGGAAGGGCTCGGGCGACTCAATACCATCCTGCAGCGCATGATGGAGGCCTCGCGCCTCGAACAGAGCCTGCGCGCGTCCGAGCGCGAGCGCTACGACCTGGTGCCGGTCGTGCGCGGCTGCGTCGAGGGCTACCGCCTGGCGTATCCGCAGGCGCGCTTCGCGCTCGAGCTGCCCGAGCGGCGCGTGGACGTCGAGGGCTCGCCGGATCTGGCCGCGCAGCTCCTGGACAAGCTGGTTGAGAACGCGGTGGATTTCTCGACTTCCGGGGCCCCGATTCGCATCGAGCTGGATGAAGAGCGCGGCATGGCGCTGCTTAAGGTCATCAACCGCGGACCCCTGCTGCCCCCCGAAATGCGGGGCCGGTTGTTCGATTCGATGATCTCGCTGCGCGGTGAGCGGCGCGGCGCCGTGCCGCACCTCGGGCTGGGCCTGTACGTCGCGCGTCTGATCGCCGAGTTCCACGGCGGCAGCATCGCGGCTGACAACTTGCCCGCAGGCGATGGTGTCGCGATCACCGCGCGCCTGCCGATCGCGTGGCGCTAGAATCCGCGCTTTGCCCGCTCCCTGCGATGAAACCGCTCGCCGCGCTAAGCGATCCGCGCCGCATCCGCGCGCTGCTGTTCGACATCGACGACACGCTCACGACGGAAGGCCGGCTGACCGCCGAAGCCTACGGCGCTCTCCAGGACCTGAAGCAGGCAGGACGCGTGTTAATACCGATCACGGGCCGCCCGGCGGGCTGGTGCGATCACATCGCACGCATGTGGCCGGTAGACGCCGTAGTCGGGGAGAACGGCGCGTTCTATTTCTGGTACGACGCCGCAGCGGGCAAGCTGCGGCGACGCTACCGGGACGCGGAAGACGTGCGCGCCGCCAACCGCGTGCGCTTCGACGCGATCGCGCGCCGGATCATCGCCGCCGTTCCAGGCTGCGCGCTGGCCGCGGACCAGAACTACCGCGACACCGATCTGGCGATCGACTTCTGCGAGGATGTGCCCGCCTTGCCGCTCGAAGCCGCGGAGCGCATCGCGGCGCTCATGTGCGAAGCGGGCCTGCGCGCCAAGATCAGCTCGATCCACGTAAACGGCTGGTTCGGCGACTACGACAAGCTCGCCACCACGCGAACGCTGTTTGCCGAGCGTTTCGGCACGGACCTGGATGCCGCCCAGGGGGAGTACGCATTTGCGGGGGACTCCCCCAACGACGCGCCGATGTTCGCGTTCTTCGAGCACTCGATCGGCATGGCGAACGTGGCCCGCTTTGCCGGCCATCTCGCCGCAGCGCCGAAATTCGTGACGCGTGCCGCCGCGGGCGCGGGCTTCGTCGAGCTGGCCGCTCACCTGCTGGGGCGCGCATGATCGAATGGTGGCCCGCGTACCTCGGGGTCGGCGCCGCGGTGGGCTTTCTCGCCGGGCTGCTCGGCGTCGGCGGAGGCATGATCACCGTGCCGATGCTGGTATTCGTGTTTACGGCGAAGGGCTTTTCCGCGAATCACCTGATGCACCTGTCGCTCGCTACGGCGATGGCGACGATTCCGTTCACCTCGGCTTCGAGCGTGCGGGCGCACCACGCGCGCGGCGGCGTCGATTGGAGCGTGGTGCGCGGCATGCTGCCGGGCCTCGCAACCGGCGCCCTGCTCGGCGCGCTGGTCGCCGGCAAAGTACCGTCTCGGCCGCTCGCGATCTTTTTCACGGCGTTCATCTTCTATGCGGCGGCCAACATGATGCTCGACGTGCGCCCCAAAGCCACGCGCCAGCTGCCGGGCAAGCTCGGTCTCGGGATCACCGGAGGGGTGATGAGCTTCCTCGCCAGCTTCCTCGCAGCGGGAGCGGCTTTCATAACCGTGCCGTTCATGACTTGGTGCAACGTTCCGCTCAAGCGCGCGATCGGCACCGCAGCCGCGATCGGCTTCCCGCTATCGCTCGCCTCGAGCCTCGGCTACGTCTACGCCGGCTGGCGCGTCGCGGGGCTACCGCGCGGCAGTCTAGGCTTCATCTACCTCCCGGCACTCGCGCTCATCGTGGCGACCAGCATCCTCACGGCGCCCCTCGGGGCGCGCATCTCGCATCATCTGCCGGTGCGCAGGCTGCGCGTCGTCTTCGCGCTTCTGTTGTTCCTGCTGGCGCTGCATATGCTCCTAAGCCTCTGGTGACGCGCTGCGCGCGAGGCTCGCTCTGTGGTAATAAGATTCCTGCTTCCGTTTGAGGACAGATGAATGGCAGGCCCCTTATCGCATATCCGTGTTCTCGACCTCTCGCGCGTGCTCGCGGCGCCGTGGGCGGGACAGAACCTCGCCGACCTTGGCGCCGAGGTCATCAAAGTCGAACGTCCGCACAAAGGCGATGATTCCCGCGCTTTCGGTCCCCCGTGG
>DASPRB010000064.1:0-10115 GCA_035624675.1 Burkholderiales bacterium | reverse complement strand
GCCTCGAGCGTCGCATCGACAGTGCCCGTGAGGGCGATATCCGTGCGGAATCCGCGCAGCGGGTAGCGCGCGTACAGCGGATCGGGCCCGATGTGCACGACGCGCGAGCGCTGCGACGGCGCCCCCTGCAGCGGGATCCATGGCACGTCGCAATCGACGACCAGCACGAGATCGGCCTGCGGCAACAGCGCGTGCGGATCCCATCCCGCGTGCATCGGGTGCTCGGTCGACAGCGCGAAGTAGCGCGGCCGATAGTGGACCACCGGGATCGCGAGCTCGTCGGCCAGGCGCGCGAGCGCGCGCGCGGCGGACTCGCTGCGCCCCGCGTCCGCGGTGATCAGCAGCGGCGACTGCGCCTGCGCGATGAGCGAGGCGACCTCGTCCAGCGCGGCCGGATCGGCTGCGGGCGGCGTCGCGGGCACCTGGACCGGGCGCGCGCCCGGCGCTGCGCGCGCCGGCGCACCGAGCAGTTCGCGCGGCAGCGTGAGGTAGACCGGGCCGCGCGGCTCCGACATTGCGATGGCGAGCGCACGGTCGACCACGGTCTCGAGCTGCTCGGGGTGGCGCAGCTCGTAGTCCCACTTCACGAACTCGCGCAGCATCCCGCCCTGGTCGAAGTGCTCTTGCGCCCAGTGGATGAAGTTGTTGCGTGCACCCGGCAGCGCCGCCCCCTCCGCGCCCTCGGTGAGCGGCGTGCGCCCCGCGCATAGCAGCATCGGCACGCGCTGGCGCGAGGCGTTGATTGTCCCGTTCAGCAGGTTCGCCGTGCCCACGCCGACATGCACCATCATCGCCTGCGGCCGGCCGCTGACCATCGTGTGGCCGTGCGCCATCGCGACGCCCAGATTCTCGTGCGGCGCAATCACGGCCGTCGGCAGACGCCAGCCGTAGGCCTCGCCGCGCGCGTAGCTCTCGGCGATCGGCGCGAAGTCCGTCCCGCCGTTGGCGATGAAGTACTCGATGCCGCGCGCGGCGAGCAGGCCGAGGAACGCATCCGACGTGCTCTCTGGTACTAACGTCGTGTCCGGGGCGCGCTTCATTGAAGTCCCTCCTGTCGGCTCGCGCGATGTGTACCATACCAAGATTCCATCAGTGACCGCAGAGGTGTTCACCATGCTCGCCCGACTGGCCAGGCCGATCCTGGCGCTGCTCCTCATCCTGCCGCTCTCCCGGGCGTTCGCCGACGAGTACTCGAGCACGATCAGGATATTCCGCAATGCCGGCGAAAGTGCGAGTTTCTTCGGCAACAGCTATGGCTACGCCGTGTTTCCGACCATCGGCAAAGGGGGACTCGTCGTGGGAGCCGCGCACGGCTCGGGTCGCGTCTATCGGCAGGGGAAATACGTGGGCGACACCTCGATGACGCAACTCACCGTGGGGGCGCAGCTCGGCGGACAAGCCTACAGGCAGATGATCTTCTTCAAGAACAAGGGCGCCTTCGACGCGTTCACCAGCGGCGAATTCGAGTTCGGTGCCCAGGCATCGGCCGTCGCGATCACGGCAGGTGCCTCGGCGCAGGCGGGGACGAGCGGGCCGGCCGCGGCGGCGAGCGGCACGCAAAGGCATGCGAAGACCGCCGCGAAATACTACAAGGGCATGGCGGTGTTCACCGTCGCGAAGGGCGGGCTGATGTACGAAGCCAGCATCGGCGGCCAGAAGTTCAGCTACAAGCCGAAAAGGTAACGGGCGTCGATGAGCAAAGTCTACGCGGCCGACGACCCCGAGCTGGGACACGTCGTGTACCGAGACCGCAAGCGCTTCTGGTGGTCGCTGTCGGTGGTCTACCCGCTGCTGCCTTTCCTCGGCATGGCGGCGCACGCCTGGACCGGGCAGCAGATCGCGCTGGGGCTGCCGCTCCTCATCAGCTACGGCTTCATGCCGCTGCTCGACTACTTCATCGGCGAGGACGGCAACAACCCGCCCGAAGCGGTGGTGCCGCAGCTGGAGAAAGACCGTTACTACCGCTGGCTGACCTGGATCACCGTGCCGCTGCACTTCGTGGCGCTGATCGGCTGCGCCTGGTGGGTCGGCACCCATGATCTTTCCTGGTGGGCCGTTCTGATGTTCGCCTACGTCGCCGGCACCGATTCGGGCCTCGGCATCAACACGGGGCACGAGCTCGGGCACAAGCACAACCCTGTCGAGCAATGGCTCGCCCGGCTGGTGCTCGCCGTGCCGGCGTACGGCCACTTCACCGTCGAGCACGGCCGCGGGCACCATCGCTGGGTGTCCACGCCGGAGGACCACGCGAGCGCGCGCATGGGCGAGAGCATCTACCGCTTCGCGCTGCGCGAATTGCCGGGCGGCATCCGCCGCGCCTGGCGGCTGGAGAAGGAGCGGCTTCAGCGGGAGGGCAAGAGCGCCTGGAGCGTGCACAACACCATGCTGCAGTCCTACGCCGTCACGGCGCTGCTGCAACTCGGGCTGATCGCCGTCTTCGGCTGGATCATGCTGCCGTTCCTCGCCGTGCACAACGTCGTGGCCTGGTGGCAGCTGACCTCGGCCAACTACGTCGAGCACTACGGCCTGCTGCGCCGGCGCCTGCCGGGCGGCCAGTACGAGACGCCGCAGCCGCACCATTCGTGGAATACGAACCACCTGGTGACCAACCTCGCGCTGTTCCACCTGCAGCGCCACTCGGATCACCACGCCTATCCCTCGCGGCGCTACCAGTCGCTGCGCGACTTCCCCGATCTGCCGCGCCTGCCGAGCGGCTACTTCGGCATGTTTCCGCTGTCCTACGTTCCGCCGCTGTGGTTCCGGGTGATAGACCCGCGGCTGCTCGCGCTGCCGCACGTGCGCGGCGACCTGGGCAAGGTGAACATCGATCCGCGCAAGCGCGACCGGATCCTCGCGCGGTACGGCATGCAGCCTGGGCTGTAGATCCTGCCGCCGAAGGCTTCAGAATTTCGCCTTGGCGCGCGAAATTTCGACCATGGAGCGAAACATCTGGCGGTTGCATTTCTTCGCCTTGACACTCGACACGCCGTTGCTCCATATCGCTTCACGATCCGATGACTTCGTATCGAGGCAAACGGCGGACGTGGTGCTCTCCTGCCTTGGATTGCCGTATTTGGCTTTCAGTGCGTCGAGGACCTTGTCGAAGTCCTGCTCCGGAAAGAACGCCGAAATCGCCGACAGGCGTCTTTCGTGAAATTGAAGAGTTACCGTATCCATCGCGACGCCGCCGATGGACTCCTTGTGCTTGCTGTCAAGAAAGCAGGTCGCCTGCCCCTTGTGGGATTTCGACTCGATGCAGTCCCAGCGCCTTTGATCCTGGACGTTCGCAAGCGGAGTGCCGAGCGTCAGGCCATTGAGGTCGTACGGCTTGTCGGCGAGCGCCCCGGACATCGCCATGAGAAGCGCGGGCACCAGGATGAGTCGCTTCATATCGCGCGGATGCTCAGTCCTTCGCCTTCCGCATGTTGACGAAGACGTGGTACGAAACCGCGTCCCAGGCGTTGTGGATACCGATGAACAGCAGTACGAGCGCCGCCCCGCCGCCGCCAACGATCAGGCAAAAGCTCTCCCACTCGGCCAGCTCAGCCATGTCGTCACCTCGCTCTCGGATGTCGTTCTTTAAACCCGTCGACCCGGTACGCGACTTCCGGTCCCTTGCGCCCCTCGTAGGCGATCTGGCGCTTCTTCCTGCTGCGCGCGAAGATCGCGCCCAGCTTGCCGCCCATGAGACCGGAACCCAGAATGCCGATTCGCATGACACGCTCCAATTGGCTTGGCCGATAATAAGGCGTAATCCGTGCCGTTTTCTATTCCGACCACCGTAGCTTGCCGACCCTGAGCCCTTCCGCCGTCACCCTGCTCGCGCTGCTGCCGCTGCTCGCGTGGCGCGCGTACGCGCGCATCCGCCGCATGGTCGGGCGCCAGAGGCTGTCGCGCGTTCGGCCGTGGATCACGCTCGCGGTATTTCCCCTGCTGATCGCGCTGCTCGGCCTGGCCGCGGCCGGCGTGCCGCGCAGCCTCGCATGGATGGCCGCGGGCCTCGCCGCGGGCGCGCTGCTCGGAGTGTTCGGCCTGCGCCGCACGACCTTCGAGCCGACGCCGCAGGGCCTCTACTACACGCCGAACGCGCACCTCGGCATCGCGTTGTCGCTGCTCTTCATCGCGCGCATCGGCTACCGCTTCGTCGATGTGCTGGTGATCGCGCCAACCGCCGGGCACACGCCGGACGACTTCTTGTCGAGCGCGCTCACGCTCGCAGTGTTCGGCCTGCTCGCCGGCTACTACATCGCCTACGCGATTGGACTGGTGCGCTGGCGCTGGCGCGTGCTGCGCGCCGGAGGGATGCACGCGTGAGCGGAAGACCCTTCAGGCAGGTGAACGTGTTCTCGGCCGATCCGCTCGCCGGCAACCCGCTCGCGGTGGTGCACGACGCGGCAGGCTTGAGCGATGGGCAGATGGCCGCGCTCGCGCGCTGGACGAACCTCTCGGAGACGACCTTCCTGCTGCCGCCGGGCGATGCGGGCGCGGATTACCGCGTGCGCATCTTCACGCCGCAGACCGAGCTGCCCTTCGCCGGGCACCCGACGCTCGGCACCTGCCACGCCTGGCTCGCCGCGGGTGGCAAGCCGAAGAAGCCGGGCGTGGTGATGCAGCAGTGCGGCGTCGGGCTGGTCGCTGTGCGCTGCGACGGCCCGCGTCTGGAGTTCGCCGCGCCGGCGGTGCGCCGCAGCGGCCCGCTCGAGCCCGAGGTGCTTTCGAAGATCGCCAAGGCGCTCGCGCTCGCGCCTACGGACATCGTGCGCCACCAGTGGGTCGACAACGGCCCGGGCTGGTGCGCGGTGATGCTCGGCTCGGCGCGCCAGGTGCTCGCGCTCAAGCCCGACTGGGCCGCGCTCGATCCGCTCAAGCTCGGCGTGCTCGGGCCGCACGAGCCGGGCGGCGACGCGGCCTTCGAGGTGCGCGCGTTCGTCGGCGACGGCGGCTGGGAGGACCCGGTCACGGGAAGCCTGAACGCGAGCCTCGCGCAGTGGCTGTTCGGCGCCGGGCTCGCAAGCTCTCCGTACGTCGCGGCGCAAGGCGCGGCGCTCGGGCGCGCCGGGCGCGTGCACCTGCGCAAGGATGGCGCCGAAGTGTGGGTCGGCGGCGACGTCGTCGAAGTGGTGCGCGGCGAAGTCGCGCTCTAGGCGCGCCGCGCGCTAGACTGGCGTCGAACTCCAAGCGAGAGAACCTGACATGTCGGATACCCTCACCCTGCTCGGCCTGCTGCTCGACTTCGCCGGCGCGCTGCTGCTCGTGCTGAACCGCTTTCCCTCGCTCGAGGTGAGCGCCGACGGCCGCAGCCTGGTGGCCGGGCAGCCCGAGCCCACGCCCGAGGAGCGCGCGAAGAACCTGCGCCGCTACTGGAGGAACGCCGTCGCGACGCGCGCCGGACTGGTGTGCCTGTGCGTCGGCTTCGCCTTCCAGCTGCTCGGCTTCATCTACCCGGACAATTCCGGCGGCGCGACCAGCACCGCCGAAACCCGCTACGTGCGCCGCTAGCCGGCCGCCGCCGGCTATTGGGATAGCTTCATCTTGTAGGTGCCGGTCTGGTGATTGCAGGACTGGAAGGTGCCGGGCCTGACCGGAACGAACTTGCCGAGCGATTCCGCCGTGCCAGTGCTCACCATGCCCGTGTACTTTCCCGTGCCCTCCAGTAACGTACGCGTGCCATGATTGCCGTCGCCCTCGAAACGCGTCAGCGTCTTGTCGCCGTCGGGATCGACTGCCTCGCACAGCGTGATCTGTTTGACCTCCCCGGAGAGCGTCGTCGACAGGCCGATGCAGCGGAAGCTGTGGTGGTCGTACATGCCTCCTGGCGGATTGCTCAGCGCTACTCCGCTCATGTCGAAGGTGACCGCGACATGGGTCTTGGAAAACGCGATTGCGTTGGCGGAACCCGCCCAGCATGCCGTGAAATCGTAGCTTCCCTCCTTGGGCACTTGCGCACCGAGGGCGGTTCCGGCCGTGGCGAGCGCGGCGGCCCCGAGCACTCGACAGAGGGTGCTTGTGGCGTGTGACGTCTTCATGGGTCTCTCCCTGAGGTGAACGATTTCTGTCGCCGCTCGCACGAGCGGGCTGCACGACAAAAAAATCAGGGTGCCGACGCCCGCCCGCCGAATCCGCGCGCTTTGCGTTGCGTACGTTGCGCAACTCGCGCGGGGCGGTACAGGCTGTACCGGCTAGGATGAGGCCCGCGGCCTCGAGGACAAGCTTACGCCGTCGTTGTTACGTCGACGTCAGCAAAGTGTAAGCCGCGCTTCCGGCACGCGCAAGACCGCCACCTCGCACTGGATGGCGTTGCTCAGTCCTTGCGCGACTGCTCCTCTTTCTTGTCCTTCTGCGCGTGCTGCCGCGCCTTCTCGGCGGGCTTGGCCTTTTCCGGGTCCGAGGAAGTGCGCTCTTTCTGATTCTGCGCCGGGCGGTTGCGCGCGGGCGGCTCCGTGACTTTGGCTTCCTGCCGCGGAGGTGCTGCGTTCGCGCGCGGATTGGCGTGCGGACTCGGCGTCGCGGGAGCGGGATTCCCCGGCGAGCCGTTCGCGGCGCGTTGCTGATCGGCCTGCTCGCGACCGCGCCCGGTTTCGCGCGGGCCTGTCGCGGCCGGCTGCGGTGTCGCGGCCGATTGCGGTGTCGTGTTCGGCCGTGCCTCGGCGCGCGGACTCGGCGTCGCGGGCGCGGGATTCCCGTGGAGGCCGTTCGCGGCGCGCGGTTGATCGGCCCGCGGACTTGGCATCGCGGGGGCTGGATTCCCATGCAAGCCGATCGCCGCACGCTGTTGATCGGCCTGCTCGCGGCCGCGCTCGCGTTCGCGCGCGTTCGTCACGGCCGGCTGCGGCGCGGGTGAAGCCGCGGGCGAAGCGATCCGCGGCGGCGGGCCGCTGCGCTCCGGCGGCCGCTGGCCGGCGTCGTGCAGCCTCTCGCCCGGCTCGCGCGGCGGACGCGCGACGACGACGCGCCGCTCCATCTCCGGGCGCGGCGGGCGCACCGCACGGCCTTCGGCCGGAACCAAGCTAACCGCGCTCGGGCGCACGTCGGCGCCGCGCTCGCTCGGACGCCAGTGCCGCACGTCATCCGGCGCGGCGCGGTGGAAGTCGTGGTCGCCGCGGCCGAAGCGGTCCGAGTCGGTCGCGATCACCGCGTTGCGATACCTCGCGTTGACGTAAGTGATGTGCGTGACGTTCGTGACCACGCGTGGCCCGCCCCAGCCGCCCCAGTACGGGCGGCCGGCGAACCTGGACGGGCCCCACCAGGGCGACACCGGCTCGCCCCAGCCGAGGGCGACCCAGCCCACGCTCACCCCGCCGCTCGCCGGCCCGCCGTGGTACCAGGCCACCAATGCGGGCGAATACACCGGCCGCGCGACGCGCGGACCCGGCGCCCACGCCCAGGCGCCGCGAACGTACACCCAGCGCCCGTAGTGAAACGGCGCGTAGCCCCAGGGCGCGTTGTCCACCCAGGTCCAGCCGAACAGCGGATCGTGGATCCAGTGCCCGGCGCTGTACGGAGCCCAGCCCGCCGGAACCGAGGTCGGGATCCACACCGGGCCGTACGGATCCACGCGGCGCCACGTTCCGTAGCGATCGAGATCCTCGCCGCCGTAAACGCCCGCCGGCACATAGCGCGCGCTGATCGAATTGCGCAGGTAGTCGCTGCGCTCGGTGTTCCAGCGATCCCATTCGTCGGGGCGCGGAGCCGCGTAGCCCTGGAGCGTCGCCTCGTCGGTGCCGCTCACCACGAGCTCTTCGCCGGGCTCGATCCGGGTCGCGCCCTGGCCCGCCGGGGTGACCTCCGCCGTGCCGCCGCGGCGCGTGACCATGCGGGTCGAGTCCTCGTCGACGCTCAACCGGTAGTAGCCGCTGCGTTCCACCGTGAACGCCGCATTCGGCGTATTCACTTCGATCGCCTGTCCGGGGGCCATCTCGCGCACGTCGAGCGAAGCTTCGCCGCCGGTGAGCCTGATCTGCAGGTAGTCGGACTCGATGTCGCTCAGCTGGACCTCGGTCCCGTCGCGCAAGCGCAGGTAGGCCTGCGGGCCGACCTGCACCTCGGCGGTCGTCTCCGGACCCGTGTACAGCGAGTCGCCCGATGCGAGCGGGGTGTTCAGCACCGCGGGCGCCCAGTCCTCGGCGCCGGCACGCCAGAACGACGCCTGGCCGTCCAGCAGGCTGATGCGCGGCGGGGTCGGGAACGAAGGATCGGGACCCTCGTCCGCCTGCGACAGGCCGAACGGGATCAGCAGTGCGAGCAACATCAGGACGCGCAGCATTCGAAATTCCTCGATTGGCGATGACATGCCTGGATTCTATGGCCGCACCGCGCGCCCTACCTATGCACCTTGCAACAAGATGTAACCGCCCGCGCGCAGCCGCGTGGCATTTCGCACGCTCCGGGTAAAGTAACGTCCATGTCGCCCGTCGTCGGAGAGCTGCTCGAGCTGGTGGAGGAAGCCGCCGCCGCCCTGCCGCTGCCCGCGGCGGCGCAGGCGATCTTTCCGCCGGACCGCAAGGGGCTCGGCAAGCCCGGCGAGTTCTGCGCTCTGCGCCTGGCCGACGGCAGCGTCGGCACCGCGTTCGTGCTGCTCGGCGACACGCTCGCGCGCATGCACGCGCGGCCGGCGGGCGAGTTCGTCGGACGGCCGGCGCTCGAGATCGCCCGCCATTTCGCGAGCGACGAGCCGGCCGAGCGCGCCTGGGGGCTGGCGGCGGTGAACGCCGTCACGCAGCACGTCTTCCGCCGCGCGCGCTACGAGCCCGAGCTCGCCGCCGACTCGCTCGGCTCGCTGCGCATCGGCGCAGGCGACCGCGTCGGCATGATCGGCTTCTTCCCGCCGCTCGTCGAGCGCGTGCGCGCGCTCGGCCTGCCGCTCACCGTGGTCGAGCTGCGCGCCGAGCTCGTGCAGGAAGCGCCCGGCCTGACGGTCACGCTCGACACGCGCCGGCTCGCGGACTGCAACAAGATCGTGTCCACCAGCACCGTGCTGCTGAACGACACGCTCGACGAGATCCTCGCCGCCTGCCGCCATGCCGAGGCGCTCGCGCTCATCGGGCCTTCGGCGAGCTGCTTCCCCGAGCCGCTGTTCGCGCGCGGCGTCACCACGCTCGGCGGCTACTGGGTCGTCGATTCCGTCAGCTTCATGCGCCGCGCCGCGGCGCTCGAGGCCTGGGGCGACGCGGGCCAGAAGAGCAACGTGCAGCGCGCGGCCTACCCCGGAACGAAGGCCCTGCTGGCGCGCAGCGCCAAGCTTTGGTGAAATGACCCCCCAACCTGAGGAGAATGCGATGGGAAAGACGATCAGCTTCAAGCGGCCCGACGGCAAGAGCGTGAACGGCTACCTCGCTGAGCCCGCGCAGGGCGCAAAGGCGCCGGGCATCGTAGTGATCCAGGAGTGGTGGGGCATGAACGACCAGATCAGGGGCGTCGCCGACAAGCTCGCGGCGGCCGGCTACCGCGCGCTGGTGCCAGACCTGTATCGCGGCAAGGTTGCGCTCGAGGCGAACGAGGCCGAGCACCTGATGAAGGGCTTGAACTTCGGCGACGCCGCCGGCCAGGACGTGCGCGGCGCGGTGCAGTACCTGAAGGGCTCGGGCAGCGCGAAGACCGGCGTCACCGGCTTCTGCATGGGCGGCGCGCTCACGCTGCTCGCGGCGGTGCACGTGCCCGAGGCGGACGCGGAGGTCGTGTGGTACGGCTATCCGCCGCTCGAGTACGTCGACGCGACCAAGATCAAGAAGCCCCTCATGGCGCACTGGGCGACCGAGGACGGCGCGTTCCCAATCCGCAAGGTCGACGAGCTGGAGAAGAAGCTGCGCGAGGCGAAGGTCGGCTTCGAGTTCCACCGCTACAACGCCAAGCACGCCTTCGCCAACGAGGAAGCGAGTCCGAAGAAGCTGCCGATCCTGCAGTACGACCCCGCCGCGGCGAAGCTCGCGTGGAGCCGCACCATGGACTTCTTCGCCAAGCACCTCAAGTAGCGCGCGTCAGAAGCCGCGCAGGTTGTCCGGATCGATCGTGGGCGGCGCCTGCCAGGGCACGTCGGCGCGGTCGAACTGCTGGCGTGCCGCGGGGACCGTCCGCTTGTCGGCCGGCGCGCCATGGAGCAGCACGCCGAGCGCGGCGAG
>DASPRB010000062.1:0-4849 GCA_035624675.1 Burkholderiales bacterium | reverse complement strand
GTCCGTCTTCGTGACGGGTGCCGCGGGCGGCGTGGGACTCGCGGCCGTCGACCTGGCACGAAGCCTGGGCGCGCGTGTCATCGCCGGGGTGGGTGCGCCAGAAAAGGCGGCGATCGTGCGTGAGTACGGCGCCTCGGAAGTTATCGACTACGCGCACGAAGACCTGCGCGAGCGCATCAAGGCGCTAACCGCCGGCAAGGGCGTCGACGTCTTCTTCGATATCGTAGGGGGCGAGGTATTCACGACCATGACGCGGCTCATGAACTGGGGCGGCCGAATGTTGCCAATCGGCTTTACCAGCGGACAGATTCCGACCGTCGCCATGAACCTGCCCTTGCTGAAAAATTATTCGATCGTGGGTGTTTTCTGGGGAGCGTGGGTAGAGCGCTTTCCGCAGGCCAGCATCGCGGCGGATGAGCAGGTGTTCGAGTGGGTCGCCAAGGGGAGGCTCAAGCCCCACGTGGGAACAGTTTTTCCGCTGGAGCAGTTCAGGACAGGCATGCAATTAGTGCAAGACCGAAAGGCTCAGGGGCGCGTCGTGCTCAAGGTGCGTTGACCCATGAAAATCGCGCCCTACTTCGGACGAATCGTCACCGCTGCCTTGCTCCTGGCCGCCTGGCCGCCGTCGCTCTGGGCGCAGCTCGCGAGCGTCACCCGAAACGCCCCGCTGCATCGCGATGCGTCGACGAAGAGCCCCGCCGTCGAGCATCTGCAAAAGGGCGAGAGGCTGATGCTGGTCGAAACGGCCCCGAGGAACGGCCTGTACCACGTCAGGACCGAGGACGAACGGGTGGGCTGGGTATGGGCTAAGTTCGTGGCGGTCACGCAGTCTCCGCATACGCCCGGGCAGCCGACGATTCCGCAGGCGCCCGTGAGCGCTGACGCCGGCTGCGATCCGGACCTGTGGAAGCACGTCTACCATCCGCACCGTCTCATCGTCGTGCACAGCTGCATCGCCGTGACCGGCGTCATCGTGGATGCGACGGCAGGCAGGGAGGCCGACGGCGTGCGTCACGAGCGGGACGGCGACACTCACGGCTGGCTCAAGCCGGATCCGCAATTCGAAAATCTGCTGAATGCGGGTAACCGGAGCGCGGAGGGCGGCAACCTGGTGTTCGAGATCGTCTGCAAATTCCCGGTCAAGCAGGCGGACGCCAGGCTGGCCTGCAAGGGCTACCAGAGCGCGATCTCGATTCCGCCCGTGGGCTCTCACGTGCGCCTGGTTGGAACCTACGTGCAGGACACCTTCCACGCGCAATGGATGGAGATCCACCCCGTCTCGAGCATCTCGGCGACGCCTTGAAGGTGCCTTGGGCGAGGCGTAGCATTTCCCGCACAAATCCAAGAACGGGGAGGAGTCGAGCGGCGCTTTCACCGACAAGGAGGCTTGCCATGTGTCACGAATGGTGGGACGAAATGGTTTATCAGGAGCGCGCCAGGATTGCGAAGGAACAGGCCGACAGGCTGAAGCAGTCGGCGGACAAGCTTGCGGCGCCGCCAGGCGCGAAGCCGGAGACCAAGCCGCAGCCGGACCGGCAGACGCAGCCGGAAGCGGTTCCGGTCTAGGAAACAGAGCCCCACGCGAGTGGGGCTCTTGCTTAACAGGTCGCTAGTGCGGCTTGCAGTACAGGTTGCCGCGATCGAGCGTGACCGCGCTGCTGCAGTCCTGTGCGGCGACGCGCACGCTCTGGTCCATCGGCGCCGGCTTCTCCGGCGTGTAGATGGACGTCGCCGAAGACCTCCCGGACATGCCGTACCACTCTGCCCGGTCGTAGGCGCACGAAGCCGTGCCAAGCAACAGGATCAATGCCGCGCAAGTCCTGATATAAGCCATCGCATCCTCCGTATAGAGCCAGCCGACGCTTAACTCTGCCACAGCTTGCGCGAGCACTGGTACGCACAAGTTGTCGTTTCGACCGGCCCGCTCGTCGCTCGCGCCGTCCGCCGCTGCTACCATGGCCGCTCCCGAAAACGCGCTTGTCCGGAGGATTCCATGAAGCTGTTCCCACCCGTCGCCTGCACCGTCGCGCTGTCACTCACGCTCGCTGCGACCGCGGCCACGGCGGCCGAAACCACCCGGCTGGACGACATCATCGCCGCCGGTGTTCTCAAGGTGGGCACGACCGGTGATTACAAGCCATTCAGCTACCAGGCGCCGGGGAGCGAGAGCTTCGAGGGGCTCGACATCGACCTGGCGAACGACCTGGCCAAGTCCCTGGGCATGAAGCTCGAGCTGGTGAAGACCAGCTGGCCCACGCTCATGAAGGATTTCGAGGCCGGCAAATTCGATATCGCCATGGGCGGCATCTCGATCACCCTCGACCGACAGAAGAAGGGCTACTTCTCGAGTCCCGTGATGCGCGACGGCAAGACGCCGATCGCGTTGTGCGCGAACGCCGACAAGTACAAGACGCTCGAACAGATCGACCAGCCCGGCGTGAAAGTGATCGTCAACCCCGGCGGCACAAACGAGAAGTTCGACCGCGCCCACCTCAAACGGGCGCAGATCGTCGTCTACAAGGACAACCGCACCATCTTCGAGCAGATCGTGGAGGGCAAGGCCGATCTGATGATCACCGACGCCGTCGAGACGCGCCTGCAGCAGAAGCTGCACCCGCAGCTGTGCGCGGTGCATCCGGAGGCGCCGTTCGACTTCTCCGAGAAGGCGTACTTCATGCAGCGCGACGTCGCCCTCAAGCTGTTCGTCGACCAGTGGCTGCACCGCTTGCGCGAAACCGGGGCGTACCAGGCCGCGTACGACAAGTGGCTGAAGTGACGGCCTGACGCGCGGCGAGGCGAGCGTGCGGCGCGGCCTCTCGGCCCTCAAGCGCGAGCGGATGCTGCGCTTCGCGCGCGTGCTCGCGCTGAGCGGGCTCATCGGGGCGGCGTACGGAATTCGCAGCGGCTCGTCGGCCACATCGCCCGCCGTAAACGCGCTGATCGGCGCGCTCGACGCCGTCCTCATCGCAGGCTGCGTCATGGGCATCGAAATGTTTGCGCTGCCCTCCGCGCCGCTGCGCGCCATCGCGCGCCTGCCGTTCGGTGCCGTGCTCGGGCTGAAATCGGCCGTCTACGGCGCGATCGCCGTCGCGGTGCTCGCGGCCCAGCCCGGCGAGCGCCTGGCGGGGGCGGCCCCCTACGGCGCCACCGACCTCGTGCGCACGGTCGGCTTTTCGCTCATCGTGACCACGCTGTTCATCGTCCTGTACCAGGCCGCCGGGCTGGTCGGCTATCGCACCTTCCGCGAGCTGGTGCTCGGCAAATACCGCTCGCCGCGGGCGGAGCGGCGCTTCTTCCTGTTCGTCGACGTGGTCGGCTCGAGCGCGCTCGCCGAGCGGCTCGGCCCGCTGCGCGCGCATCAGTACCTCTCGCAGGTATTCACGCTCGCGGCCGAACCGGTCGCGGCGAACCGCGGCGAGATCTACCAGTACGTCGGCGACGAAGTCGTGGTGACTTGGGCCGAGCGCGACGGCGCGCCCGACGCCCGTCCGGTACGGTGCTACTTCGAAGTGCGCGCCGCGCTCGATTTGCAGGCTGGCCGGTTCCGCGAGCGCTTCGGAGCCGAACCGCAGCTGCGCGCGGCGTTGCACCTGGGCGAGGTGATCGTCGGCGAGGTCGGCGTGGAGCGGCGCGCGATCGTGTTCCACGGCGACGTGATGAACGCCACGGCGCGCCTCGAGCAGGCGACGCGCGATCTGGGCTGCCGCTTCATCGCCTCCGCGGAGGCGATGCGCGCGCTCGGGCCGCTGCCGGATTTCGTCCTGCGCGATCTCGGCTCGCTCGCGCTGCGCGGGCGCAAGGAACCGTTGCAGGCCTTCTGCGTCGAGCTCAGGACCTGAAGCGCCCGAACAGCCGCCGCGCGGGATAGAGCAGCGCCTTGCCGCCCAGCGCCTCCTCGATGCGCAGGCCCTCGTTCCACTTGGCCATGCGCTCGGAGCGCGAGAAGCTGCCCACTTTCAGCTGCGGCACGCCCCAGCCCACCGCGAGATGGACGATCGAAACGTCCTCGGTCTCGCCTGAACGCGCCGACACGATCGCGCCGTAGCCGAGCTCGCGCGCGGCCTGCCAGCAGGCGAAGGTCTCGCTGACGGTGCCGACCTGGTTGGGCTTGAGCAGCACCGCGTTGCAGGCGCCGTCCGCGGCGCGCAGCTTGTCGGAGCGGGTGACGAAGTAGTCGTCGCCGACGATCTGTACCCTGCCTCCTGCGGCCTTGGTAAAGGCCTTCATCGCGGCGGCGTCGTTCTCGGCTAACGGGTCCTCGATCGACACGATCGGGTAGGCCTCCAGCCAGCGCAGCAGCATCGCCTGTAGCTGCTCGGCGGTGAGGGACCGGTTCTCGAGCGAAAGCTGGTAGCGCCCGCCGCGCCAGAGCTGGGTCGCCGCGATGTCGAGCGCGATCGCGCAGTCGCGCCCGGGCTCGAGGCCCGCGTCCGAGATCGCGCCGACCAGCTCGGCGAGCCCTTCCTCGTTCGACTTGAACGCGGGCCACCAGCCGCCTTCGTCAGCGACGCCTGCGAGCTGGCCGCGCTTGGCGAGGCGTGCGCCGGCCGCGCGGTACACCTCGGCGGTCCAGTCGAGCGCCTCGGCGAAGCTGCCCGCGCCCGTGCACACCAGCATGTAGTCCTGGATGTCGACGCGGCCGCGCGCGTGCGCGCCGCCGCCGAAGATCTGGATCTGCGGCACCGGCAGGGCGACCGGCTTGTCGCCGGCGAGGTAGCGCCACAGGGGCTTCTTCGCCGCCGCGGCCGCCGCGTGCGCGCAGGCGAGCGACAGCGCGACGATCGCGTTCGCGCCGAGGCGGCTCTTGTCGCGCGTGCCGTCGAGCTCGACGAGCTTGCGGTCGATCGCC
>DASPRB010000053.1:0-2215 GCA_035624675.1 Burkholderiales bacterium | reverse complement strand
ACGCCGTGCAGGCTGGACAGGCCCGAGGACAGCATGCCGTAGTCGGGCATGGTCGTCTTGCCGAGCAGCACGCAGCCCGCCGCGCGCAGCCGCGCGGCGGGCGGCGCATCGGTGGCCGCCGGCGGCACGTCCTCGTTGGCGCGCGTGCCGATCGGCGCAGGCACGCCCGCTGTCGCGATGTTCTCCTTGATGGTCACGGGTACGCCGTCGAGCCGGGAAAGCGGCCGCCCGGCGCGCCAGCGGGCCGCGGAGGCCCTGGCCTCGGTGAGCGCCTGCTCACCGAGCACCCGGTACATGGCGTTGATCTTCGGTTCCCAGGCGGCGATGCGCGCCAGCAGCGCCTGCGCCGCCTCGACCGGGGAGAGCGCGCCGCGCCGGTACAGATCGGCGAGTTGCGCCGCCGAATGTTCGTGGATCTCGCTCATGGCCGAACCTGACGGCATGATAGGCGCCGGCCGGCGCCGGCCGCCAGCCCCGGATCGCCGGAAGCCGCGCACGCGGGTATATACTGCGCGCCGGTAGCGCGGTTGCAAAAAGGTAACTTTCGAACAATAAGATTGCCCGCCGACCGGCTAGCCCGGCCCAACTTCAGGAGAGGAGACTCACGATGAGCAAGAAGCGTTTGACGATCGCCCTGCTCGCTGCGGGAATGTTCGCCGCGGGCAGCGCGCAGGCCGCCACCGAGATCCAGTGGTGGCATTCGATGGCCGGCGCGCTCGGCGACAAGGTGAACGAGATCGCGCAGAAGTTCAACGCGAGCCAATCGGAATACAAGGTCGTGCCGGTCTACAAGGGCCAGTACGACGAGTCGATGACCGCGGCGATCGCGGCCTACCGCGCAGGCAACCCGCCGGGGATCCTCCAGGTGTTCGAGGTCGGCACGGCGACCATGATGGCCGCGCACGGCGCCATCATGCCGGTGTACAAGCTGATGGCCGAGCAGCACGAGAAGTTCAACCCGAAGGACTACCTGCCGGCAGTCACCTCGTACTTCTCCGATACGCACGGCAATCTGCTGTCGATGCCGTTCAACAGCTCGACCCAGGTGCTCTACATCAACAAGGACGCCTTCGAGATGGCCGGCCTGAACCCCAACCAGCCGCCCAAGACCTGGCCCGAGCTCGTGAAGGACGCCGAGAAGCTGAAGGCGGCCGCGGACAAGCGGAAGGCGGAAGTCGAGAAGATGAAGGACGCGACTGCGGAGCAGAAGCAGAAAGCTCTCGGACCGCAATGCGTGTTCACCACCGGCTGGCAGTCCTGGGTGCAGCTGGAGAGCTTCAGTGCCTGGCACAACGTCCCCTTCGCCACCTTGCAGAACGGCTTCGGCGGCCTCGGCACGCGGCTGGAATTCAACGGGCCGGTTCAGGTGATGCACATCCAGAATCTTGGCAACATGGCCAAGAAGGGCCTGTTCACCTACGTCGGGCGCAAGGACGAGCCGACTGCGAAGTTCGCGGGCGGCGACTGCGCCATGATGACGCAGTCGAGCGGCGCGTACGCCAACATCAAGGCGAACGCGAAGTTCGCGTTTGCCGTCTCGCCGTTGCCCTACTACCCGAGCGTTAAAGGTGCGCCGCAAAACACCATCATCGGCGGCGCGACGCTTTGGGTGATGACGCAGAAGAACAAGGACGTCTATAAGGGCATCGCCAAGTTCTTCACCTTCCTGTCGTCGACCGACATCCAGCTGGACTGGCACAAGTCCACCGGCTACGTGCCGATCACCCTGGGCGCCTACGAGGAAGCGAAAAAGCAGGGCCTCTACCACGAGCGTCCCGGCTTCGACACGGCGATCAAGGAACTGACCAACAAGCCGCCGACGCCGAACTCCAGGGGCCTGCGCCTCGGCAACTTCGTCCAGATCCGCAACGTGATCGACGAGGAGCTCGAGTCGGTGTGGAACGGCCAGAAGACGGCCAAGCAGGCGCTCGACGAGGCCGTCAAGCGCGGCAACGAGCTGCTGGTGAGGTTCCAGAAGGCGAACGAGTAGCGTAGCGGCCCGGGCCGCGCCGCACCCGCGGCGCGGCCGCCGCTTCCTTCGTCGCGCCGAGCATGGAAAAGCGGGCCCAGTTCGGATCCCGCTGGCTGCCTTATGCGCTGGTGGCGCCGCAGATCGCGGTGACGCTGGTGTTCTTCTTCTGGCCTGCCCTGCAGGCGCTGTACTGGTCGCTGCTGCTGCAGGACGCCTTCGCCTCCAAGACGCACTTCGTCTGGT
>DASPRB010000042.1:0-8860 GCA_035624675.1 Burkholderiales bacterium | reverse complement strand
GCGCTCGGCGCACGGCCTGGTGTCGACCGCCTGCGCGCAGCTCGGGCACGCGCGCGACGCGCGCGATGCCGACAAGGAGTATGCGCTCGAAGGCAGCGTATTCATCGCCGGCGCCGTGGTGCAATGGTTGCGCGACGAGCTGAAGTTCTTCGCCTCGTCGGCGGAGGTCGAGCGGCTCGCCGCGAGCGTGCCGGACAACGGCGGCGTGTACGTGGTGCCCGCCTTCGCGGGCCTGGGTGCGCCGCACTGGGATCCGCATGCGCGCGGCACCATCGTCGGCCTGACGCGCGGCTCGTCGCGCGAGCACCTGGCGCGCGCGGCGCTCGAGTCGATCGCCTACCAGAGCGCCGACGTGCTGGAGGCCATGCAGAAGGACTCGGGCGAATCGCTCGCCGAGCTGCGCGTGGACGGCGGCGCCACCGCGAACGACTTGCTGATGCAGTTCCAGGCAGACATCCTCGGCGTGCCGGTGGTGCGGCCGCGCGTGCTGGAGACTACCGCGCTCGGCGCCGCCTACCTCGCCGGGCTGACGGTCAACGTGTGGCAGTCGCGGGAGCAGATTGCCGCGCAATGGCAGGTCGAGCGCCGCTTCGAGCCGCGCATGGCGCGCGCCGAGGCCGCGGCGCTGCTCACGCGCTGGCGCGAGGCGGTGCGCCGCAGCCGCGGCTGGGGCGCGGACTAGGAGGGTTTGGCGGCGAAACGCTCGCGCGCGTAGGCGATGCGCGCCGCGGGGCTGTCCAACGATGCGCGGTCGCGCAGCACGGCCTCCAGCCGCGCGCGCAGCCCGCTGCGGTTGGCCATCTGGATCGCCAGGCCCGGCCGGGCGTTCAGCTCGAGTACCATCGGCCCGAGCTTGCGGTCGAGCACGATGTCTATCCCCTGGTAGCCCAGCCCCGTGAGCTCGTAGCTGCGGCTCGCGATCTCGAGCATCGTCTGCCAGTGCGGGATCTGGATGCCTGCGACCGGGACGCCGGTGTCCGGATGCAAGTCGACGATGCCGGTGCGCAGCACCGCCGAGAGCGTCTTGCCGGTCGCCATGTCGACGCCCGTGCCGAGCGCCCCCTGATGCAGATTGGCGCGGCCGCCCGATTTGCGGGTCGGCAGGCGCACCATCGCCATCACCGGCACGCCGAGGAACACGATCACGCGCACGTCCGGAACGCCCCGGTAGGTGACGGCGTCGAACACCGGGTCGAAGTTGACGCGGTATTCCACGAGCGCCTTGTCGGGGGTGCCCCCCAGGCTGAAGATGCCGGCGAGGATGTTGGAGATGTGGAACTCGAGCTCGTGCTCGGAAATCGACGAGCCGTCGATCTTGCGGTAGCCGTCCGGTCCGCGCCCGGTGACCACCACGATGCCCTCGCCGCCCGAGCCGCGCGCCGGCTTGACGACGAACTCCTCCTGCGCGGCGACCTTCGACTTCAGCTCGCGGATCTGGCGCGGGATCTCGATGATGGCGTACACCTCCGGCACCGATACGCCGTGCTCGCGCGCCAGCGTCTTGGTGAGCACCTTGTCGTCCACCAGCGGGTAGAAGCGCCGCGGGTTCCACGGCAGCATGAACTCGCCGTTGCGCGCGTTCAGGCCGAGCACGCCGCGGCTGCGCAGCGCGCGCGCGAGCGCGAAGGGATTCATCATTTCGCCAGCACCCTGAACCGCCGCAGCTCGACCAGGCGATAGCCGGTATAGCGGCCGAGCAGCAGCGTGGCGGCCAGCACGATCAGCAACAGCTCCGGGAACACGAACAGCAGGTGCCGGATGAGCGTGTGCTGGATCAGCAGATAGCACACGGCTGCCACCGCCAGGCTGCCGCCAGCTTGCTGCAGCGCGTCCCTGGGCCCGCGCTCCTCCCAGGCGATCGTCATGCGCTCGATGGTCATGGTGAGGATGACGATCGGGAACAGGCCGAGCGACAGCCCGACGTCCACGCCCAGCCGGTGCGAAACCACCGAGAGCGCGGCGATCACCATCACCACAACGATTAGGATCGCGGCGAGCCGCGGCACGAGCAGCAGCTTGAGGTGCTCGAAATAGAAGCGCACCACCAGGCCGAAGGACAGTACGATGGTGAAGAACACGATACCCGCTGTCAGGCCTGTCTGGCGGAAAGCGAGCGCGATCAGCACCGGCATGAAGGTGCCGAAGGTCTTGAAGCCGACGACGTTGCGCAGCACTACCAGGACGAACGCGCCGAGCGGCACCGCGAGCAGCGTGCGGAACAGCAGCTGCGCCTGCAGCGGCAGGCCGAAGAGGGAAAATTCGATCAGCCGGTGCTCGAGCGCGCGCTGGCGTGCGACCGCGACGCGCGTCGAGAACTCGAGCGAGCGGCTCACCGTCATGTCAGTGGTGAGGTGCTTGCCGCCCTGCACGTGCGCGACCAGCGCCGGCCCGCGCCACCAGGGCAGCAGGTAGGGCCCCGCGTTCGCCAGCCCCTCGCTGGTATAGACCGGCGTCCAGTGGTCCTCGTCGTAGATCTCGAGCCAGTGCACGAAGCGCGCGTTGCGCCGTTCGGGCTTGAGCAGAACGCCGTTCACCACCTCCGCCGGCACGCCGGCGAGGCGCAGCAAATTGACCGCCACCACGGGCACGCGCGCCTGGCTGCGCATCGGGTCGCGTCCGAGCAGGTAGGACGCTTCGTCGCCGGGCTTTGCTGCCTTCAGGCGCTCGACGATCACGTCGGCCAGGGTGCGCGCATCGGCCGCCTTGGCGCGCGCGCTGTCGACCAGGCTGTGCGCCACCAGCAGCTCGTCGGGGGTGAACCTCGGCGCCTGCGAGGTCGGCGCCGGCTGGGGCTCGGCAGGCGGAGGCTTGGACAGGTCGACCACCACCCGGTAGTACAAGTACTGGCGCCCCTGCGCATCGGCGAGCGAGAACACCGCGCGCTCGTTCAGGCGCGTGCGCTCGGTGGTCACGCCGTAGCCGCGCGCGGCGAAGCCCTGGTCCATGACCGACACCTGGCCGGTCTGGCTCGGCACCGCGAGCAGCACCTTGGCCGGGCCGCCGTCGGCGTCGAAGGCAAGCTGCAGCTCGACGCGCCAGATCTCCGAACGCTGGTTGGGCGACAGCGGGAAGCCGAGCACCAGCACCTTGTAGGCGGTGGCCGAGGCGCCGGCGAGCACCAGCAGGCCCGCGAGCAGGTAAAGGTGCAGCTTGCTCACTTCGTCTCTTTCCCTTTACCTGGCGCGCACGACGGCAGGGTCGTGAACGTGTGCGTCGGGTCGACGATGAACTTGTTCTGCAGGAAGCTGCGCCCGATGATCATCGGATACTCCAGCTGGCTGCGATCAACCAGATTGACCACGACCTCGCGCCTGACGTCGCCCAGGCACAGGTTGAGGATCACCGCCGGACGCTTTTCGTTCTGGCCGCCGGCGCGCTCGATGTCGACGTAGCGGAAGATCTCGCGCTCGATGTCGACGCGTTGCTTGTCGCGCCCCTTCGTCCAGAACGAGACCCACTCCTTGCGGCCGCGGCGCGTGATCTTGAGGTCCTGCGCATCGAGCGAAGGGATATCGGCGCCGGTGTCGATCTTCGCGTTGACGACGAGCTTGTCCTCGACCTGCACGGGCTCGACCCAGCCGATGACCTTGGCCCCCGCCGCGCCGGCATCGCGCGCGCCGAACGCGACTGCGAGCAGGAGGCCGGCCTGCGCGAGGAATCCGCGCCGCGCCTTCATGCGGCCTCCGGTTGCTGCGGCCACACGCGGCGCACGAATTCGGGGTAGCTCGACGCGATCTCGCTCCTCACCGGCCCGCGCAGCATCGTTATTTCCTCGCTTGTTGGCCCTATGGTAGCAGGCACCTCTGCCGGGCAATCGAATTCGAAGCCGGTGGCTGCGCGCACCTCGTCCAGGTCGTGGCCGGGGTGGATGCTCTCCAGCCGAAAGCGGCGCCGCTCCTTCTGCCAGGAGAAAACGGCCTTGCCGGTGACCAGCGCCTGCGGGCCGCCGCGGCGCCACACGCCCGGAGGGCTCCATCCGGGGGCGCTCACGAACTCGACCTTCGGCACGAGCACGCGGCGGCTGTGCTCCTCGCGAAACAGGATGGTCCGCCCGGCGGCGAAATACATGAACGCCGAGCCGAAGGAGCCGGGGAAGCGCTTGCCCTCGGCTCGCACCAGATTGATGTTCGCCTCGCCGTCGATCTGGGCGCCGCCGAGAAAGAACACGTCGATTCTTCCCTGGCCGGCGAGATCGAACAACTCGCGCGAGCCGGCCGTGAAGGGGTTGCCGCTGCGCTTTTGCAGCAGCGAGATGCGCAGCGACGGGCGCCTTTGCCTGAGCAGGAACGCGCCAGTCGCCGGAATCGGAGAGGCGGCGCCCACCGCGACGTGCCGGGCATCGCCGATCAGGCGCGCGACGGTGACTGCGAGAAACTCCTCGGCGGTCCAGCTCACGCGGCCACGGCCCCGAGCACGGACTCATCCAGATATTGGCGGAAGCCTTGCTCGGACCGCGCAAGCTCCGCGTAGCGCATCAGGTGAGCGTGATCGATGCCGTAGGCCCCTGGCACCCCGAGCGGCCAGGCGCCGCGCGGCGCCGGTGCGACAGCGCTCACGTAGACCGAGGCGATGCAGCCCGGCGCGAGGAGCTCGTCCTCCAGCATGTCGCCGCGCCGCAGCTCCTCGTACGTGACATAGCAGGCGCGCGACGCATGCGCGATCGTCGCCAGCTCGCCGCGGCGCCCCACCCACACGTTGCCGGCCTCGTCCACCCAGCGCGCGTGAAACAGCGCCACGTCGGGAATGATCGCCTTCGCGAGCACGATCGGGTCGCCGCTCGCGTAGGGGTTGTCGATGGTTTTCCAGTCGGGGTGCCAGTCGAGCAGCTCCGAGCCGAGCACGCCGCGCAGCGGCAGAAAGGGCACCCCCTTCTCGGCGGCCTGCAGGCCGGTGTGAATCATCGGGCAGGTCGCATCGACGACCTTGAGCGAACCGCTCGTGGCCGCGGCGGTGAAGCGCGGCGCGAGGCCCGCCTCGCCGAGCGTCACCGCGCTGGTCTCCACCTCGCGCACGCAGCCCACGCCGATCAGCAGGTCGGCGCACAGGCCGAGCGTCGGTACGCCGATCAGCTTCAGCTCCTTTGCGCCGCGGCGCACCAGGGCGCGCACGACCTCCATGGCGACGAGCGAATAATCCGCCGGCAGGCCGATGCTCGCCCCGTCGGGGATCTCGCGCGCGACGGCCTCGGCGTCGGCCAGCCGCCGCGTGTCGTTCGCGGGCAGCGCGTTCACGAGGTGCCCCCGATCGTCAGGCCGTCGATGCGCAGGGTCGGCTGGCCCACGCCGACCGGAACGCTCTGGCCCTCCTTGCCGCAGGTGCCGATGCCGCTGTCGAGCTGCATGTCGTTGCCGATCATGCTGACGCGCGTGAGCGCGTCCGGCCCGTTGCCGATCAGCGTCGCGCCCTTCACCGGGTGCGTGACCTTGCCGTTCTCGATCATGTAGGCCTCGGCGGCCGAGAACACGAACTTGCCGTTGGTGATGTCGACCTGGCCGCCGGCGAAGTTGACCGCGTACACGCCGCGCTCGACGCTGGCGATGATCTCGCGCGGGTCGTGCCGCCCGCCCAGCATGCAGGTGTTGGTCATGCGCGGCAGCGTCAGGTGCGCGAACGATTCGCGCCGCCCGTTGCCGGTGAGCGGCATCTTCATCAGGCGCGCGTTCAGGCTGTCCTGCAGATAGCCGCGCAGCACGCCGTCCTCGATGAGCACCGTGCGGCGCGTCGGATTGCCCTCGTCGTCGATGGTGAGCGAGCCGCGCCGTCCGGGCAGCGTGCCGTCGTCGATCACCGTCACCCCGGGCGCGGCGACGCGCTCGCCGATGCGCCCTGCGAATGCCGAGCTCCCCTTCCTGTTGAAGTCGCCCTCGAGCCCGTGGCCGACTGCCTCGTGCAGCAGGATGCCGGGCCAGCCCGGGCCGAGCACCACGCTCATCGTGCCCGCAGGCGCCGGGCGCGCCTCCAGATTCGTGAGCGCCTGCGACACCGCCCTGGATGCGTACTCCTCGAGCACTGCGTCGCTGAAGTGCGCGTAGCCGGTGCGCCCGCCCCCGCCCGCGCTGCCGCTCTCGCGGCGACCGTTCTGCTCGGCGACCACCTGCACCGACAGTCGCACCAGCGGGCGCACGTCCGCCGCCAGCACGCCGTCGGAGCGCGCGATCAGCACCACCTCGTACTCGCCGCCCAGGTGCGCCATCACCTGCGCGACGCGCGGATCGAGCGCGCGGCACATGCGCTCGAGCTTCTCGAGCATCGCCACCTTGGCTTCCGACGGCAGCGTGGCGATCGGATCGAGCGGGTCGTAGCGCCGTACCGCGCGCGCAGGGCTGCGCCGCGCCGGCACGCGCCGCCTCTGGCCGGCCGCGGCGATCGCGCGCGTGGCGCGTGCCGCGTCCTGCAGGGCGTCGAAGCTGATCTCGTCGGAGTAGGCGAACGCGGTCTTGTCGCCGGAAATCGCGCGCACGCCGACGCCCTGATCGATGTTGAAGCTGCCCGACTTGACGATGCCTTCTTCCAGGCTCCAGCTCTCCGAGCGCGAGTACTGGAAGTACAGGTCGGCGTAGTCGATGCGGCGCGTGCCAAGCGCGCCCAGAACGCGTGCAAGCTTGCCGGTCTGCAGCTCGTAGGGTTCGAGCAGGCAGCGCTCGGCGGTGCCGAGAACGATGTCCTGTTCCGCAATGCGGCTCATCGTGTGCACTCCGGTCGCAAACGTCGGTCGGCGGACGCGGTCATCATAGCAAATGGCCCTCACTTCCCCTCGCCGCCGTCGGGCGCCGTGCCCGAGGGGGCCCCGCCCAGTCGTTCGACCTTCGGGTCGGCCCAGGTTCCGGTGATCGAATAGCGGTACGAGAAGATCTGGCCCAGGGGGTCCCTCAGCACCCGCTGCGCGAGCAGCGAGGCGACGCCGGCGAGCGGGTGTATCAGCCCGACGACGGTGGCGGCGCTGTCGCCGAGGCTCGGCACGACGCGCACTTTCACGTCCTGCGTCTCGCGCGCGAGGTCGGTCTCGCCGGTCAGCTCGACCTCGGCGGCCGAGCCCTTCATCCTGAAGTCGGTCGTGCGCATTACCCCGTCGGCGACGTGCAGACTGCTGGCGATGCTGTCGAACTGAAAGCCCTTGGAAAACACGTCGCGGAAGTCGAGCTGGATGCGCCGCGGCAGCATCTGCAGGCTCATCAGCGACACGAGCTTGCCGATGCCTGGCTCGATCTCCAGGAACTGGCCGTCGTCCGCGCGCAGCTGCAATTCGCCGGCGAGGGTCGGGTAATCGACCGACAGCGGCTCGCCGCGCCACGACAGCGAGCCCGACAGCTTTGCCGTCCCGCCCTTGACCAACCCCGGATAGCCGACCCGCTCGAGGAACTTGCCCACGTCTTTCGCATCGAGCTGGAACTCGAGCGAAGTCGCCGCCGGGGTCCCGGTGCGCCACTCGCCCTTGCCGCTCACCGATGCGTCAGGGTTCGCCATCGCCAGCCGTTCGACGCGCCAATCGGTGCCCGAGCGCTGCGCCACGATCTCGACGCGGCCGAGGTCTTTTCCGTGGAACGTGAAGCTGTCCGCGACCAGATCGACCGCGGGCAGCTCGCGGGCCTGAACGACCTGCCCGCTGTCCGCACCCGGCGCATCGTCCGGAATGCGAAAGCGCGCCAGGCGCGCGACCAGCTTGCCGCCTTCGGCCGTCTGGTAACTGAGGTCACCGCCCATCTCTGCGCACTGCAGGTTGGCAGACCAGCCGTCGGCGTCCGCGCCGGCGCGCAGCGTGATGCCGTTCAGGCGCTTGCCGAAGGCGTCGAGCGTGCCAAGCTTCAGGTCGAGGACCGCGGGTCCGAGCGCCTTGCCGCCGGCGGGGAACAGCGCCCGCCAGCTGTCCAGGTCGAGGCTCCCGAGCGAGCCGTAGAGCAGCACGCCGGGCCGCTCGGGCAGGCGCAGCGCGCTCCCGGCGACTGGCGAGAAATCGATCGCGGCGCGCTGCAGCGCCATCGTCGCTCCTTCGCGCCGGCGCTGGAACTCGGCAGCGAGCCGATCGCCGAGCGCAACCGAGATCCGCTCGCGCGCACCTCCCTCGCCCGTCGCGATCTCGACGCGCAGGGGCAGCGCCTCGCCTGTCGCCTTGTCGAGAGGCGCCGGCAGCACGCTCTTCACTCCGAGCAGCCGCGATTCGACTGCCAGCTGCGCGCGGCCCTCGCCCGCCGTCACGCGGGCGTCGTAGCCGAACGTGCCCGAGATGCGGCTGTCCCAGGGGCTGCCGAGCAGCGCCGTCACACCGGCGACGTCGGCACCGCCGCGCGCGTCGATTTGCAGGCCCTTGCCCGGGGCGGAGCCGCCGCTGAAGCTCACCGGTCCGCCCAGCAGCCGCCCGCGCGCATCGCTCAGCTTGAGGCTCGACTCGGTGAACTGGACGCGGCCCGCGGCCTGCTCGATCGGCGGCAGGCGGCGCCCGAGGTCGACGGTGTTGTCGGAGAAGCGAAACTCGCCGTCGATCTTGCTCGCCTTCAGGTCATCGAAAGGCAATTCCAGCTTCAGCTTGAGGCTGCCGTCGCCACTGGCGCGCACATCGTCGGTCAGCCCGCCCACCATGCGTCGCACCGGGCTCTCGGCGACGTAGGCGAGAAAACGCGCGCTCGGTCCCGACGCGTCGCCCGAAATCTCGAGCCGTTTCGTGCCCGACAGCAGGCTCGGTATCTCCACGCGCACGTTGGCAAGCGTCGCGCCGAGGATGGTGCCGCTGCGCCCGACGATCTGCACGCGGTCGCGCTCGAACAGCAGCTCGCCGTCGATTCCCTCGATGCGCGGCCATCCGTCGGCGTAGTCGAGCACTCCGTTCTCGACTCGCGCCGCCACCAGGAAGTCCCCCTTTGCGGGA
>DASPRB010000031.1:0-6344 GCA_035624675.1 Burkholderiales bacterium | reverse complement strand
TGGGTCAAGGTCAGGCGCGGCTGGAGCGACAATGAGCGCGTGCTGCGCCAACTGGGATATGGGAACTGAGAAATGAGCAGGCGTCGCGTGGACCATGAGCCGGGATACGTGCTGCACGCCTACGCATACAAGGAAACGAGCCTCATCGTCGAGGCGTTCTCGCGCCGCCTGGGCCGGGTGGCGCTGCTGGCGCGCGGCGCGCGCCGCCCGCGCTCGGCCATGCGTGGCCTGCTGCTTGCGTTCCACCCATTGCGACTGAGCTGGAGCGGGTCGGCCGAGCTCGCCACGCTCATCTCCGTGGAATGGTCGGGCGGCACGACGGCGCTCGGCGGGCTCGCGCTGATGTGCGGCTTTTATCTGAACGAGCTGCTCCTCAAGCTACTGCCGCGCGAAGATGCGCACGAGCAGCTGTTCGACGCGTACGCGGACAGCCTCGCGCAGCTCGGCGCAAGCCGGCAACACGCGACCGTTCTGCGCGGTTTCGAGCGTCGCCTGCTCGCCGAGCTCGGCTACGCGCCGCTGCTCGAGCGCGACGCCTCGAGCGGCGCCCCGGTCGATCCGGAGCGGCACTACGTATACGAGCTCGACCGGGGTCCGGTACCGGCGAACGGATTTGCAGCGCGCGACGTCGCCGGCGGCGAATTGATCGTCAGCGGGCGCACGCTGCTTGACGTTGCGCACGACGACTACGAGCGGCAGCAGACGCGCGAGGAAGCGCGAGCGCTATTGCGCACCCTGATCGCGCAACGACTCGGCGGGCAGCCCCTGCATACGCGGGCGGTGCTCAGGGAGTTGCAGGATCTATGATCGAACTGGGCGTAAACGTCGACCACGTGGCGACCGTGCGCCAGGCCAGGCGCACCTATGAGCCGGACCCCGTGTGGGCCGCGGTCGAGGCGCATCTCGGCGGCGCCGACGGAATAACCGTGCATTTGCGCGAGGACCGGCGCCATATCCAGGACGAAGACGTGCGCCGGCTGCGCGAGCTTACTCACATCAAGCTGAATCTGGAAATGGCAGCGACCGACGAGATGGTCGGTATCGCGTGCGCGATCAAGCCGGAAATGGCGATGCTGGTTCCGGAGGGACGCCACGAGATCACCACCGAAGGAGGTCTCGATATCGCGGCGGACGAGGCACGGCTGAGACGCGCCGTGGCGCGGCTGGGCGAAGCGGGCATCATGGTCTCGGTGTTCATCGACGCGGACCGCCGGCAAATCGAATCTGCGGCGAGAATCGGCGCGGCGGTGTGCGAGGTGCACACCGGCCCCTTCGCGCACGCGTTCCACTCCAAGGGCCGCGACCCCGAAAGCCCGGCGGTCCTGGCCGAACTCGCCAAGCTCAGGGATGCGGGGGAGGCGATCCGCGCCCTGGGCATGCGCTTCAACGCGGGCCACGCGCTCAACTACTTCAATGTCGAGCCGGTGGCGCGACTGCAGGGGGTGCGCGAGCTGCACATTGGCCACGCGATCGTCAGCCGATCGCTGTTCGTCGGCATGCGCGAAGCGGTGCGCGAGATGAAGCGACTCATCGTCGAGGCATCGCGGGCAGCGGCGCGATGATCTACGGCGTCGGCACCGACATCGTCGAGATCGCCCGCGTAGCCGGCGTCCTAACCCGTTACGGCGAGCGCTTCGCGGAACGGATCCTGTGCCCGCCGGAGCTCGTCCGGTTCCGGGCGCATCGCAAACCGGTGGCCTATCTCGCGAAGCGCTTTGCCGCCAAGGAAGCGTTTACGAAGGCCCTCGGCACCGGCATCCGCGCCCCGGCGAACTGGCACGGCGTCTGGATTGTGAACCTGCGCTCGGGACAGCCGGCGCTCGAATTCACGGCGGCGCTGTCGGCGTTGTTGCGCGAGCGCGGAGTGGCGCGCGCGCACGTCTCGCTGTCGGACGAGCGCGAGTTCGCGAGTGCGACGGTGATCCTGGAGCGACAGGCTTGAGCGCCGGCGTCGGCCCGGCGGTCATTGACCTGGAGGGACCGGCGCTTCTGCCCGCTGAGCGCGGTCGCTTGCTGCACCCGGCTGCCGGGGGGGTGATCCTGTTCAGCCGGAACTACCGGGACCCCGCGCAACTGCGCGCGCTGGCCGGCGAAATCCGCGACCTGCGGCCGGATCTGCTGCTGTGCGTCGACCAGGAAGGGGGCAGGGTGCAGCGCTTTCGCGAAGGCTTCACCGCGCTTCCCCCGATGCGCCGTCTGGGGGAGCTTTGGGACCGAGACCCGCAAGCTGCATGCGCGTCGGCGCGTGCCGCCGGCCTCGTGATCGCAACCGAGCTCGCGGCGCAGGGGATCGATTTCAGCTTCGCGCCGGTGCTCGATCTGGATTACGGCGGCAGCGCCGTAATCGGCGATCGGGCGTTCCACGCCGATCCGGACGCGGTCGGTCGATTGGCCGCTGCGTTCATCGGCGGCCTCGCCGAGGCCGGCGTCGCAGCGGTCGGCAAGCATTTCCCCGGTCACGGCTACGTTCGGGCCGACTCGCACGTCGACCTGCCGCGCGACGACCGCCCGCTGGCAGACATTCTGGCCCGCGACGTGTCGCCCTATCGCGCTGCGATTGCCGCAGGCATGGCAGCGGTGATGCCCGCGCACGTGGTCTATACGCAGGCCGACGCGCAGCCGGCGGGCTACTCCGCCTACTGGCTGCGCGAAGTCCTGCGCGGCCAGCTGGAGTTCGACGGATTGATCTTCAGCGACGACCTGTCGATGCGCGGAGCGACGGGCGCTGGCGGCGTCGCGGAGCGAGCACGGCTCGCGCTGAAGGCCGGCTGCGACATGGTGCTGCTGTGCAACGATGCGCTCGGACAAGACGCATTGCTCGAGTCTCTGGCCGATGCGCCGGCCGTTCCGGCGGCTCGTGTCGCCCGCATGCGCGCGAGGGACAAGCGCCCCGGGCTGGAACTTGCGTACCGGGACGCGCGTGACCTCGTTCGGAGGATCGCGTAGCGCGGCCCGGGGGGCCGCTCAGGCGCGCTCGACGTAGCTGCCGTCGTTCGTATTGACCTTGATCCGCTCGCCCTGGCTCACGAAGGGCGGCACCTGCACCGTGATGCCGGTCTCCATCACGGCCGGCTTGAAGGTGGTGGTGGCGGTCGCATTCTTGATGCTGGGCTCGGTCTCCGAGACCGTGAGGACGACCGAGGGCGGCAGTTCGATGCCGATCGCGCGGCCGCTGTAGAAGTTGATCTGCACGTCGGTGTTCGGCAGCAGGTACCCGGCCTGACCCTCGAGAAAGTCCGCCGAAAGCGACAACTGCTCGTAAGTCTGCTTGTCCATGAACACGTAGCTGTCGCCGTCCTTGTACAGATACTCCATGTCGTGCGGTTCGACGAACGCGCGCTCGACTTTGTCCTCGGTGCGGAAGCGTTGATTCGTTTTGGTGCCCGATTCGATGTCCTTCATCTCCACCTGCATGAAGGCGCCGCCCCGGCCGCCCACGTGCACGTGGTAGCACTTGAGCACGCGCCAGACACGCTTTTCCCACTCGATCAGGTTGCCGACCCGGATTTCGACCGCTGAAACTTTCGCCATGACTTGCCGCCAGGATTTAAAGGGCGAGAATTTTACACGAAATCATGGAGATGGAGCTAGAATTTTGCCTTCAGCAGTGATCACTCATGTCGAACGAGCGCTTCGATCCCAGGGCTTTCGTGGCGGGCCTTCCGAATCTGCCGGGCGTGTATCGCATGCTCGGCGCCGGCGGCGAGGCGCTGTATGTGGGCAAGGCGCGCGACCTGCGCAAGCGCGTCGGCTCGTATTTCCACAAGCAAATCGCGAGTCCGCGCATCCAGATGATGCTTTCGCAGGTCGCGTCGATCGAGACGACCGTGACGCGCTCCGAGGCCGAGGCGCTGCTGCTCGAGAACAATCTCATAAAGAGCCACGCGCCGCGCTACAACATCCTGTTTCGCGACGACAAGTCCTATCCGTACCTGATGATCACAGGCCATCGCATGCCGCGCATCGGCTTCCACCGCGGGGCCAAGGATCGCAACAACCGCTACTTTGGCCCGTTCCCGCACGCGCATGCGGTACGGGAGGCGATTCAGCTGCTGCAGCGCGTGTTCCGGCTGCGCACCTGCGAGGACAGCGTGTTCGAGAACCGGTCGCGGCCATGCCTGCTGTATCAGATCCGCCGCTGCACGGCTCCGTGCACGGGGCTGATCGGCGCCGAAGCCTACGCGCAGGACGTGCGCAATGCCGAGCTGTTCCTCGAAGGCCGCGAGGACGACGTCATCCGGTCCCTGACAGGCAAGATGGAAGCCGCGGGGGGCGAGCGGCGCTACGAGGAAGCGGCCGTCCATCGCGACCAGATTCGCGCACTGTCGCGGGTGCAGGCGCGGCAGTACGTCGAGAGTGAGAAAGGAGTCGACGCGGACGTGCTCGCCTGCGCGCTCGAGAGCGGCGCCGCCTGCGTCAATCTGGTGATGATCCGTGCGGGCCGGCACGTAGGCGACCGAAGCTTCTTTCCGCAGAATGCCGCGGGCGCAACGGAGGGAGAAGTGCTGGGTGCATTTCTCGACCAGCATTATCTGGAGCAGCCCGTCCCGCCGCTGGTGTTGACCAATGCGGAAGTCGATCGCGATACGCTCGAAGAGGCGCTCGCCGAGCGTGGGGCGGGAAGAACCGATATCGTCACGCCTGTGTACGGCGAGCGCCGCGTGTGGCTGGAGATGGCGCGCAAGAACGCGCAGCTCGCCCTGGCGCACCGCGAGCGTGAGCGGAGCACGCAGGAAGGGCGCCTGGCCGCGCTGCACGAGGCGCTCGGCCTGCCCGAGTCGGTGCAGCGCATAGAATGCTTCGACGTGAGCCATACGATGGGGGAAGCTGCCGTGGCGTCCTGCGTGGTCTACGAGCACCATGCCATGCAGCGCGGAGAATACCGGCGCTACAACATTCGCGGCATTACGCCCGGCGACGATTACGCGGCCATGCGCCAGGTGCTCACGCGACGCTACGAGCGCGTCACAGGAGACGGCGGCAAGATCCCGGATCTCGTGCTGATCGACGGCGGTAAAGGGCAGACCGGCGTGGCACGCGCCGCGCTCATCGAACTCGGCTTGAACGACGTCGCCGTGGTTGGCGTGGCGAAGGGGCCCGAGCGCAAGCCAGGACAGGAAGAGCTGGTCATCGAGGCCGAAGGGCGCGCCGTTACGCTGCCGGCGCAGCATCCGGGCCTGCACCTTATCCAGAGCATCCGGGACGAGGCGCATCGCTTCGCGATCGTCGGCCATCGGGCGCGTCGCGCGAAGTCGCGCACGAGCTCGGCGCTGAGCGATATCCCGGGGATCGGTTCGCGACGCCGACAGCGGCTGCTGGCGCACTTCGGCGGCCTGCGCGAGGTCCAGGCCGCCGCGGTCGATGACCTGTGCAACGTCCAGGGCATCAGCCGGACTCTGGCCGAGCAGATCTACCGTCATCTGCACGAGCGTCCCGTAAGCTGATGCCGATCAATCTGCCGAATCTCATCACCTGGTCGCGAATCCTGCTGATCCCCTTTATTGTCGGCGTCTACTATCTGCCCGATCCGTGGCTCTCGTTCGGCGCGAAGAACATCGTCGCCACCTCGATCTTCGTCTTCGCCGCGATAACCGATTGGCTGGACGGCTACCTGGCACGCGCCCTGGACCAGATGTCCGCCTTCGGTGCCTTTCTCGACCCGGTGGCCGACAAGCTCATGGTCGCTGGCGCGCTGATCGTCCTGCTGCAACTCGATCGCGTCGAATCCGTCGTGGCACTGATCATCATCGGACGCGAGATCGCCATCTCCGCGCTGCGCGAATGGATGGCCACCATCGGCAAGTCGAAGAGCGTGGCGGTCGCCTTCGTGGGAAAGATCAAGACCGCGAGCCAAATGATCGCGCTGCCGCTGCTGCTGTATCACGACGCCCTGTTCGGGGTGAATTGCCAGGCGCTTGGCACGGTCCTGATAAACGTGGCTGCGGTGCTGACGGTCGTATCGATGCTCTACTACCTGCGCAAGGCGCTGCCGCATGCCTCGGCGGGTTGAGAACGGGCGCCGGAAGGCCGTATAATCGCCGCTCGCGTTACGCGGGAATAGCTCAGTTGGTAGAGCGCAACCTTGCCAAGGTTGAGGTCGCGAGTTCGAGACTCGTTTCCCGCTCCAGTTTCCGAGGGAAGGTGTCGCCGCACCTTCCCTTTTTTAGTTGCGGGCCCGCATAGGCTGCGGGCAGGTTGTCCCCGGGCGGGATGGCAGAGTGGTCATGCAGCGGCCTGCAAAGCCGTGGACGCCGGTTCGATTCCGACTCCCGCCTCCAGCTTTTTCCGCGACAATCCCGTTCGGCCCGGGTGGTGAAACTGGTAGACACAGGGGACTTAAAATC
>DASPRB010000027.1:0-5538 GCA_035624675.1 Burkholderiales bacterium | reverse complement strand
CACCAAGGACGGCGTCTCGGTCGCCAAGGAGATCGAGCTGAAGGACAAGTTCGAGAACATGGGCGCGCAGATGGTGAAGGAAGTCGCCTCCAAGACTTCCGATGTGGCCGGCGACGGCACCACCACCGCGACCGTGCTCGCCCAGGCCATCGTGCGCGAGGGCATGAAGTTCGTCACGGCGGGCATGAACCCGATGGACCTCAAGCGCGGCATCGACAAGGCCGTGGTCGCGGTGGTCGAGGAGCTGAAGAAGGTCTCCAAGCCCTGCACCACGTCGAAGGAGATTGCCCAGGTCGGCTCGATCTCGGCGAACGCCGACAGCGACATCGGCAAGATCATCGCCAACTCGATGGACAAGGTCGGTAAGGAAGGCGTGATCACGGTCGAGGACGGCAAGTCGCTCGCCAACGAGCTCGAGATCGTCGAAGGCATGCAGTTCGACCGCGGCTACCTATCTCCGTACTTCATCAACAACGCCGAGAAGCAGATCGCGGTGCTCGATGACCCGTACATCCTGCTGCACGACAAGAAGATCTCTTCGATCCGCGAGCTGCTGCCGCTGCTCGAGCAGGTCGCGAAGTCCGGCAAGCCGCTGCTGATCATCGCCGAGGAAGTCGAAGGCGAGGCGCTCGCCACGCTGGTGGTGAACAACATCCGCGGCATCCTCAAGACCTGCGCGGTCAAGGCGCCGGGCTTCGGTGACCGCAGGAAGGCGATGCTGGAAGACATGGCGATCCTCACCGGCGGCACGGTGATCAGCGAAGAGCTCGGCCTCAAGCTCGAGAACGCGACGCTGAAGGACCTGGGCCGTGCGAAGAAGGTCGAGGCCGCCAAGGAAAACACCACGATCATCGACGGCGCCGGCAACAAGAAGGACATCGAAGGGCGCGTCAAGCAGATCCGCGTGCAGATCGACGAAGCGACCAGCGACTACGACAAGGAGAAGCTGCAGGAGCGCGTCGCGAAGCTCGCCGGCGGCGTGGCGGTGATCAAGGTTGGCGCCGCGACCGAGGTCGAGATGAAGGAGAAGAAGGCGCGCGTCGAGGACGCGCTGCACGCGACCCGCGCTGCGGTCGAGGAAGGCGTGGTCCCGGGCGGCGGCGTGGCTCTCGTGCGCGCGCGCCAGGCGATCAAGAACCTCAAGGGCGAGAACCACGACCAGGAAGCCGGCATCAAGATCGTGCTGCGCGCGCTGGAAGAGCCGCTGCGCCAGATCGTCGCCAACGCGGGCGCCGAGCCCTCGGTGGTGATGAACAAGGTGCTCGAAGGCAAGGGCAACCACGGCTTCAACGCGCAGACCGACGAGTACGGCGATCTGGTGGAGATGGGCGTGATCGACCCGACCAAGGTGACGCGCACCGCGCTGCAGAACGCGGCCTCGGTCGCCGGCCTGATGCTCACCACCGACGCGATGGTCGCGGAGCTGGTGGAAGAGAAGAAGGGCGGCGGGGGCGGCATGCCCGACATGGGCGGCGGCATGGGCGGCATGGGCGGGATGGACATGTAACCTGGCCGATCCGGCCTGCAGTTCGAAAAGGGCGCTGCGGCGCCCTTTTCTTTTTATGCCCCGCCTTTGCCCGTATAATCCGCCCCTTCCAAACCGCGCTGCGGTACCGAGGCGCGACCGGCACGGCCAAGTAGCTCAGTTGGTAGAGCAGAGGACTGAAAATCCTTGTGTCGGTGGTTCGATTCCGCCCTTGGCCACCACTCATCCAATGCCTTAGCAATGCTCTCACCGGAAATGTGAATCCGTCACTTTTTCCCTGCGCCATGCTTCGCTGAGTTCCCGGCGTCCGATCTTTACTCTGTGAACCATCAAGACACGGAGGACGCCATGAACGCCAAACTGATCCTGCAAGCCGCCATCACCGCCCTGGTCCTGGGTATCGGCTCGGGCGTGATCCCGGCCAGCATGAGCGCCGCCCAGGCCTTCCAGCCGATCGCCGCCCAGCCCGTTCAGGCCCAGCACGCCACGCAGCAAGGCGTGCCCGAGGACTTCATCTTCGCCACCGGCTACACCTGGCTCGGCCGTAACTAGGACGCCCCAGGAACCCTTAGTTAAATAAACTCTCCCGCTCAAGCTCGTCGGCCGCGGCCTGTGAAAGGTAGTGGTTGCGCACCATGGTCGAGAGGACATGTCGATAGCGCCGCATGGCGCCCGGTCCCGCGGCATCCCGCCCGAATACGCTCGGGGCCTGTGGCAGGCCGGTCAGGTAGAGGCATTGCCCCAGGCTCAGGTGCTCGAGGTCCCTGTAGAAGTAGGCCTCGGCGGCCTGTGCAATGCCCTGCGCACGCTTGCCGAAATAGACGCTGTTCAGGTACAGCTCCATGATTTCCGGCTTCGTGAACTCGTAGTTCACGATCAGGGTGTAGCGCAGGATCTTCATCAGGCCGAGCACTTCCGCGAGCGCGCCCGGCTCATTCCGGGGTTCCTCGACGATGATTCGCGCTAGTTGCTGAATGATCGTGCTGCCCCCGTGGTCGGTGTGGTCGTTCACGACGGTCATGCCGAGAACCCGGACGATCGCGAGCAAATCGATCCCCGTGTTCGTAAAGAACCTCTTGTCTTCCACCGACGCAATCCCCTGTCTTGCACACAGGGGGATCTCCGCATAGGCCACGTAGCGGGCCCCCTCGGCACGGAGTTCCTCGCGCAAGCGGGCCGGGTAGCTATGAACGAGGGCCCCGGCCTGCCCGTAGGAAAGTAGCCCGCCCAACGCCGACATTAGCGGACCGAAATACAGGAGGATCAGCAGCCCTATTCCGAGCAACAGGACAGCCAGACGCGATCTCATCGGCTGGCGGGCGCTCCAGCCGCTTCGCATCTCGGTGGCCACTGATCGGGAAGGTCAGCAGCCCGCGGAAGCCGCGATAGCGCCGTCTAGTTGCCTTTTGGCAAGCCGACGACTACTTCGCTGATCTGAATCACCGGCGCTATATCCGTGTAGTTCGGGATATCGGCCATGATCTCCTGCGCATGTGGGCCGAAGCCCGCTTGAAAGCTCTGCACGGAGTCGCAGAAGATCTGGCACATGGCGACGTAGGTCGCGGAGGTGCCGGGGGCGCCGCCGGCCAAGCCCTTGTCGACCGTGTAGTACTTGCAGCTCGCACCCAACCGGGATTTCACCAACGGCATGTGCTTGTCGCGGTAGTACTCATGATCGAACCGCGCGCCGGCCGTGTTCGGGTACATCACGCTGACCTTGATCATGTCTCGTCTCCTAGTGGTACGCGCCTCTTAGAGTTGGCTCTCCGGCGGGGACGGGTGGATGTAGGCCCAGCCCTCTGCCTCGCGGATCGCGATCTCGCCCATCCCCGAGGGCACGATGCTGATGAAGGGGTAAAGGTCGTTGCGGTCGACGTGCTGCTCGCGCAGGGTATTGGAGCACTGGGCGAGTAGCACGCCGTCGTGCTGCAGCTCGCGCAGCCGCTTCTCGAAGCCGTTGCCCTTCACGTACACGCCGAAGCCCTTGCTGTTGGCGATTAGCTCGACCTCCAGCTTGCGGCCCTTGAAGCGCGGGTCGTGAAGCAGGTTCTCCACGTTGGTGAGGGTCTTCTTGATCGTGGCTTCGTCGCCAGCGTCGATGTGGAAGATCACGCCGTAGTGCTCTTTCGTGGGCTGCGCACCGCCGAAGCTGCCCGCGAGGGCGCTGCCCGCGGCGAGCGCGGAGCCCGCCAGGATGGCGGCCGCGACCAGGGTTCTATTTATGGGGTGCATCATGTCTCCTCCTCTTGGTGAATATTGAAAAGAATCGTTCAGGAATGCTCGAATGCCGGCACGCCAGCCGCGGCGTGCTTCAGCTTGCGGCGCCAGACGAGCCAGTAACCGATCGCCAGCACGACCGGCACGCAGGCGAGCGCCGCCACGCGGTCGTTGCCGTCGAACAGCACGACCAGCGCGAAAGCCGCGAGGACGATCCGGATCGCCAGATCTGTGCTGCGCGCGTCGGCGAAGCGGGCCTGCAGGCTGAAGGTAATGCCGATGGTCGAGATCGCGACGAGCAGCGCGGCGCCGAGCTGGTCCAGGCCCGGCTTGATGACCAGCTCGGGATGGACGAACACGGCCGCCATCAACGTAAACAGCGACACGCAGATCTGCAGCGCGCGGAACAGCGTGGTGTAGAACGAGGCGTTGGCGATCTTCGAGGTGATCGCCGCGGTGACCGAAGTGGGCGGCGTCAGCTCGCCGAATACGGCGAGGAAGAACGCGTAGAAGTGCACCACCCAGGGATTGACGCCGAGCTTGATGAACGGCGGCGCGATCACGATCGCGACGAGAATGTAGGTCGGCGCCGGCGGCAGGCCGAGCCCCAGGATGGCGCCGAAGATGAACGCCATCACCACCATCGCGACCATGTTCACGCCTGCGGCATCCATCAGAAGACTGCCGAGCTTGGTCGGCACGCCGGTAATCACCAGCGCGCCGGTCATGATCGACAGCGTCGCGAGCAGCAGCGCGATGTCGGTGATCATGTCGACGTAGGAGTCGAGGAAGCGGCGCAGCGGCGCGACGAACTCGCGCATCGACCAGCGGCCGGGCTGCAGCAGCGGCACGAGGTTGATGACGAGCAGCGCGGCGCCGACGGCGTAGAACATGTACAGCGCCGCGAACATCGGCGCCAGGAAGATCGCCGCCATGAGCGTGACCAGGCCGCCGACCACCACGACGAAGGCTCCCAGGTTGACCTTGTCCTTCCACGCGAGCGGTTCGGCGTGCAGGTCGGGAACCAGGTGGGCGCGGTGCTGGACCGCGAGCAGATAGACCGAGATCGCGACCGTGATGTAGTAGATGAACGCCGGTACCCAGCCGCGCGCGACGACGTCGAAGTAGTCGACGCCGAGGAATTCGGCCATCAGGAACGCGGCGATGCCCATCACCGGGGGCATGAGCTGGCCGCCGAGCGAGGAGGCGGTCTCGATCGCCGCCGCGGTCGGAGGCGGCAGGCCTGCGTTGATCATCGCGGGAATCGTGGCCGAGCCGACGGTAATCGAGTTGGCCGCGCCGCTGCCGCTTACCGTCCCGATCGCCATCGAGCCGACCACCGCCGATTGCGGGATGGCGTGCGGGGAGCGGATGGCGACGCGCTTGGTCGCGCGCAGCAGCGAGTCAATGCAGCCGTAGCCCTGCAGGAGGGACAGCACCAGCAGGAACGAACCGATCACGGTGAGCGCGATCTGCGGCAGGCGCGAGAAGATGCCGGTGGCCATCTCCACGCTGCTCGCGGTGATGACGCGGTGCCAGGTTAGCCCGGCGTGGTAGAACATGCCGGGCACCATGTAGCCGTATACCGCATACAGGATGAAGATGATGTTGAGAATGAAAAGCGGCATGTGCCGCTTGCGCGAGTACTCCATGATGAGCAGTGTCATCACCCCGCCCATCGTGACGTCGGCGGCGTTCCACATCCCGGCGCGCTCCTCGCCGAGCGCAACGTAGTTCGTCTTCATGTACCACGCGCAGTACAGCGAGAATCCGCAATACGCCGCGGCGATCGCGTAGTTCGCGAGGCGCGGCAGCTTCGGATACAGATCGTCCTG
>DASPRB010000025.1:0-7562 GCA_035624675.1 Burkholderiales bacterium | reverse complement strand
CGTCGAGCATCAGGAACGGGTCGACGCGCAGGCTCTGCCTGGCGCCCAGGCTGCGTCGCAGCTTCACGCCGGCGCCGTCCGAGGCCGGGATCGATTCGATGACCTGCTTCAGGGTTCTGGCAGTCATGAGCGCTTCTCCTTCAGGCCGCAATCGTAACGCGATCGAACGCGTTCTCGATCGCCGCTTCCGCCCGCGCCAGCGCGCTGCGCCGGCTGGCGTCGCTGATCGCCAGGCCCTCGGCGTACACGAACTCGACGTCCTCGATGCCGAGGAAACCGAGGAACTGGCGCACGTATGCGGTCTGCGTGTCGCGCGGCGTGCCGGCGTACTGCCCGCCGCGCGCGGCGAACACGTAGGCCTGCTTGCTGCCGAGCAGCCCGACCGCCCCGCGCTCGGTGTAGCGGAAGGTCACGCCGGCGCGCGCGACGTGGTCGAAATAGGCCTTCAGCACGGAGGGCACGCCGAAGTTGTACATCGGCAGCCCGAGCACGATGACGTCGGCCCGCTTGAGCTCGGCGATCAACATGTCCGAGTAAGCGATCACCGCCTTCTGGGCCGCGTCGCGCGCCTCCTCCTTGGCGAGGAAGGCGGCGAAGCGGTCCGCGTCGAGATGCGGGACGGGGTCGCGCGCCAGATCGCGCACGAGGATCGTCGCGCCCGGGTGCGCGGCGCGCCAACGCTCGACGAAGAGACTGGCGAGGCGGCTCGATTGGCCCGCGCCGGCGGAAAGGCTCGAATTGATCTGGAGGAGGGTGTTCATGCGGCACTCCGAGTGCTTTGGATGCCGCTATTTAAATATTGACGGTTGCGATTGAAAAGCTCAAAAATATGCCTAAAGCAATCGAAATTAGCGATATATGATTTCGCTCGAGCAATGGCGGGCGCTGGTCGCGGTAGTCGACGCGGGCGGGTATGCGCGCGCTGCCGAGCGGGTGAATAAGACCCAATCTTCAGTCACTTACGCCGTGAAGAAGATCGAGTCGCTCCTCGGAGTCAAGGCCTTCGAGATCAGCGGCCGCAAGGCGCGCCTCACGCCGGTCGGGGAGCAACTCGTGCGGCGGGCGCGCGCGCTGCTCGACGAGGCGGCTGCGCTCGAGCATTCGGCCCGCCGGCTGTCGGCCGGCTGGGAGCCGGAAATCGGCATCGCCGCCGAGATCGTGTTTCCGCGTTGGCTGCTGTTCGAGTCGCTCGAGCGCTTTGCGCGCGAGAGCGCGCATACGCGCATCGAGCTGTTCGAGACGGTGCTCGGCGGCACGCAGGAGGCGCTGGCGCTGCGCCAGGTGGACCTGGCGGTCGCCGGCATGGTGCCGCAGGGGTTCCTCGGCGATGCGCTGCTGCGGCTGCGCTTCCTGCTGGTCGCGCATCCCGAGCACCCGCTGCACCGCTTGGGGCGTGCGCTGACGATGGCCGACCTGCGCGCGCACCGCCAGCTCGTAGTGCGCGAATCCGGCGCGCAGCGCGCGACGCGCACGTGGATCGAAGCGCCGCAGCGCTGGACCGTGAGCCACATGGCGAGCTCGCTCGAGGCTGCGCGCCGCGGCTACGGCTACGCCTGGTTTCCGGAGGAGATGATCCGCAGCGAGCTCGCCGACGGAGCGCTCAAGCCGCTGCCGCTGCGCGAAGGCGGAGAGCGCTACGCGCAGCTCTACCTGGTGTACGCGGACCGGGACGCGGCAGGGCCGGGCGTGCTGCGCCTCGCCGAGATCCTGCGCGCGACGGTGCGGAGCGAGTGCGCGTCGCGCGGCGAGTCGAGCGGGTAGAATCGGACGGCAACGAGCAAGGAGACGCACGCGACATGGCAAACGAACCGCGCACCACGGACCTGAACCTAGACCTCGCGGGCATGTTCCTCGAGGAGACCTTCACCGATCGGCGCGTCGGCACGCTGCGCCGCCTGACGCCGGTCAAGAGCGACGGATCGCGCGACGCGGCGCGTGCGGTCGTCTACGTCGGCGAGACGCAGGTCATGACGCCGATGGGCGCGCTGCCGATCGCCTTCGAGATCCCCGGGGCATCGCTGGACGAGGCAGCCGGCAAGTTCGGCGCCCTGGCAAAGGCTGCGATCGAGCGCACGGTGCGCGAGCTGCAGGAGCTGCGTCGCGAGGCGGCCTCGCAGATTTTGGTGCCGCAGGGCGGCATGCCGCCGGGTGGGCTGGGCGGCGGCGGGCTCGGCGGCGGGGGAAAGATTCAGCTCCCCTGAGGATGGCGGGGCGCGCCACAGCCGGCGCGCCGGGCGCGGACCTCGATCGAGCGCAGGCTGCGCTCGGCATCGAGCACGGGCTGGTAGTCCGCAATGCCGGTCATGTAACGGTGCTCGGCGACGAGCAGGCGCAGATGAGCCGAGGCGCGCGCTTCGTGGAGCGCTTGCCGGCACTCGGCTCGCTGGATGTGCGGCGCAGACTGCAACAGCGCGACGAGCAGCAGCGCGCCGAGGTCAAGGTTCCCCACGTTCGGGCCCCCGATCGGCGCGCTCGTGATTGGCCGGTGGCGCGGCGGGCACGTCGCCGGCGACCATCTCGACGATGCCGGCAAGGCGCGGGTTCGCGCGCTTCTGCTGCTCGGGATCGAGCGCGCCATAGAGCGCGTTTGCGGCGCGGGCGATGTCCTCCATCGCGGCGTAGCGATCGCGCGCCACGTCCACCTGGTGGCCGACGCGCTCGCTGAGCGGCATGCCGGCGAGCGACTTGACGCGGGCGCGCTCGCGCGCGGCGTCCTGCACGTATGCCTGCAACGCGCGTGCGTAGCGGTCCCAGGTGGCCCGCTGCTCGGCCGTGAGCGCGAGATCGTCGTGAAATTCGCGCAGCGATTCGCCGAGCCGGTCCCCCGCGCTCGGCTGCCTGCCTTCTGCGCCGCCGCGCGCGGAACGCTCGCCGCGTCCGGCCCGCTCGCGAAACTGGGCCAGCGCGCCACGGGCCGCAGCGAGCGCGAGCGCGCCGGCCGAAAGCCGCAGGAACGCATGGCGCGCGGGGTCGGGGTTCTCGCTACGCATCGGATTCTTCTCCGCTGCGTGTAAGCTAGCGCCGGGGCGTGAAGCGGTGATGACCGCCGGGTAAAGTTACGTAAAGCCGCGCACATGAACGACCGATTTGGATTGCCACTGACCGCGAGCGCGGCGGCGCGCGATGCTTACGTCGCCGGCGTCGATTGCATCCTGACGGCGAGCGTTGGAGCCGAGGAGCATCTCGGGCGCGCGCTCGCTGCCGATGCGCGGTTCGCGCTGGCGCAGGTCGCTCTGGCCCGCGCGCTGCTGCTTGGCGCCAAGGTGCCGCTCGCTCGCGAGCACGCGGCGCGCGCGCGCGAGCTTGCGCAGGGCGCCACGCCGCGCGAGATCGGACACGTGAACGCGCTCGCCCTGGCGATCGAGGGCAATCCAGCCGCCGCGCTCGAAGCGACGCGCGCGCACCTCGCCGAGTACCCGCGCGACGCGCTGGTGCTCTCGCAGGCGACCGGCGTGTTCGGGCTGATCGGCTTCAGCGGCCGCCAGGAGCGCGAGCCCGAGCTGTACGAGTTTCTGACGGGCCTTTCACCGCACTACGGGGAGGACTGGTGGTTCAGGTCGGCGCTCGCCTTTGCGGCCTGCGAATGCGGACAGCTGGACGAGGCCTGGTCGCTCATCGAGCGCAGCATGGCGGCCAACCCGCGCAACGCGCATGGCGCGCACATCAAGGTGCACGTTCTGTACGAGCAAGGCGCGCACCGCGCGGCGCTCGACTACCTCGAGCGCTGGATGCCCGCCTACCCGAAGGCCGGCCTGATGCATTGCCATCTCTCCTGGCACGTGGCGCTCGCCGCGCTGGCGCTCGGCGATCTGGGGCGCGCGTGGCGCGCGTACCGCGAGGCGGTGCACCCGGGGGCCTCGTGGGGGCCGCCGCTCAACGTCGCGACCGACGCGCCGTCCTTTCTGTGGCGCGCGGAGCTCGCCGGCGAGCCGCGCCACACGCAGCTGTGGACCGAGGTGCGCGAATACGCCGTGAAGAGCTTTCCCAAGGCGGGCGTTTCGTTCGCCGATGTGCACGTCGCCCTTTCCTGCGTCGCCGATGGCGACCACGCGGGCCTCGAGCGCGTGACGCGGGAGCTGCGCGAGCGGCTGGCCGCCGGCCGTGTGCCCCCGGGCGAGGTCGTGCTGCGGCTCGCCGAGGCCTTCGCCGCCTACGCCAAGAGCGACTGGAACCGGGCGATCGAACTGCTCCAGACGGCGCTGCCCGAGGCGGTGCGCATCGGCGGCAGCCGCGCGCAGCGCGACATCGTCCGGCTCACCCTGCGCGCGGCCTGCGTGCAGGCCGGGCGCGAGCCGCCGGAAGGAGCCGTGCGCCCGGCTGCACAAATCCCTGTGGTGCCGCGCTCGGCTTGAAGTACAGTAGCGGCCGCGCCGGTCCATGAAGCCGGCTTTGACACTGACGATTACTTGTCGCGACCATCCCGCATGAACCTTCTCCTCCGTGGACTTCTCGTTTCTTTCCTTCTCGTCACCGCTGCGCCGGTCTCGAGCGCCGCGCCGAGCAGCGTCTTTCTCGAGGACCTGACCTGGACCGAGCTGCGCGACGCGATTCGCGCGGGCAAGACCACCATCCTCGTGCCCGTCGGCGGAACCGAGCAGAGCGGCCCGTACATCGCGCTCGGCAAGCACAACGCGCGGGCGAGGGCGCTGGCGCAGCGCATCGCCGAAAAGCTGGGCGACGCCCTGGTCGCGCCCGTGATCGCCTACGTGCCGGAAGGAGATCTGACGCCGCCCTCCTCGCACATGCGCTTTCCCGGCACGATCACGGTTCCGCACGGCGCGTTCGTCGCGACGCTCGAGTCCGCCGCGCAGAGCTTCAAGATCCACGGCTTCCGCAATGTCGTCTTTCTCGGCGATCACGGCGGCTACCAGGGCGACCTGAGGCGCGCCGCTGCCCGGCTGAACGCGGTTTGGGCAGGAAGCGGCGCCAGGGCCTTCGTCCCGGCCGAATACTACGCGGCGAGCACGGCGGGCTTCGCGCAGCTGCTGCGCGCGCGCGGCTACGCCGAAAACGAGATCGGCACGCACGCCGGCCTCGCGGACACGGCGCTCGAGCTCGCTGTCGCGCCGCAGATGGTGCGAGTCGCGCAGCTGCGCGATGCCACACCCGATGCCGAGGGTGTAAGCGGCGACCCGCGCCGCGCAAGCGAACAGCTCGGCTGGCTCGGCGCGAATGCGATCGTCGAGCGCACGGCCCAGGGACTCAAGCACGACACGGACCCGCCCGCGGTCGACACCGTTCCCGGCATGCCGCCGGTCGTCGATCCGGCGAATCTGTACAGCGAAGCCGCCGCTGGCCACCTGAGCCCCGCCGTGAAAGATGCGCTGCCGCGCGTCTATGTCCCCAATCTGCGCTCGGGCGACGTCTACGTGATCGACCCGGCCACATACAAGGTGGTCGACCGCTTCCGCGTCGGTGCCGTGCCGCAGCACGTCGTACCGTCGTGGGACCTGCAGACGCTGTGGGTGACCAACAACGCTAGCCGCAGCCCGAACGGAAGCCTGACACCAATCGATCCGAAGACCGCCAAGCCCGGCCCGGAGATTGCGGTCGACGACCCGTACAACATGTATTTCACCGCGGACGGCAAGGAGGCGATCGTCGTCGCCGAGGCCCTCGCGCGGCTCGATTTCCGCGACCCGCACACGATGGCGCTGCAGTCGCAACTGCAGGTGCCCAAGTGCAAAGGGATCAATCACGCCGACTTCTCGATCGACGGGCGCTACGCGATCTTCACCTGTGAGTTCGGTGGCGGAGGCCTGGCCAAGATCGACATGGTCAATCGCAAGGTCGTCGGTTATCTGCGGCTGGGCAAGATGTCGATGCCGCAGGACATCCGGATTGCGCCGGATGGCAAGGTCTTCTATGTGGCCGACATGATGGACGGCGGCGTCAAGCTGATCGACGGCGAGCGCTTCAAGCAGGTTGGATTCATCGCGACCGGCGTCGGGCCGCACGGGCTGTACCCGAGCCGCGACGGCACGAAGCTCTACGTCGCCAACCGCGGCTCCACCACCATCCTCGGCGGGGAGCCGCACGGTCCGGGCAGCATTTCGGTCATCGACTTCGCGACGCGCAAGGTGATCGCCAACTGGCCGATCCCTGGCGGCGGCAGCCCGGACATGGGCAACGTCAGCGCCGACGGCAAGACGCTATGGCTGTCGGGCCGCTTCGACGACGTGGTCTATGCGATCGACACGACGACCGGCGAGGTGAGGTCGATCAAGGTCGGCACCGAGCCGCACGGCCTGACCGTCTGGCCGCAGCCCGGGCGCTATTCGCTCGGGCACACGGGCAACATGCGCTAGCCTTGCGGCGGCAGCAGATAGAGCGTCAACGCGAAGATCAGGTAGACCATCAGCGTCAGAGCGCCGACGAACCAGGCCGAGCGCCCGCCGTTGGTGACCAGGGCCGCGGTGAGCGTGGCGATGAACATCATCGCCACGGCGCCGGGCCAGAGCTGCAGGTCCATCGGTGCGGGGCCGATGAGGTAGCTGAGCAGCACCAGCACCGGCGCGACGAAGAGCGCGATCTGGGACGCGCTGCCGAGCGCGATGCCGACGCTCAGATCGAGCCGGTCCTTGCGCGCGGCGGAGAACGCCGCGGCCATTTCGGCGGCCGCGCCGACCAGCGCTACGACGATGAAGCCGACGAACGCGGGGGTCATGCCGAACGCCTCCGCCGCCTTCTGCACCGACTCGACGAAGATCTCGCTCACCAGCGCGACCAGGACGGTGACCCCGGCCAGCGTGGCGAGCGCCAGGCCGAGGGGCCACGGCGCTTCGCCTTCCTCGGCGTGCTCCGCGCTGGCAAAAAGCTCGCGGTGCGTCTTGAGGGAAAAGAGCAAGCCCAATGCGTAGCCGCCGATCAGCAGCATCGCCAGGCCGACGCTGAGCTCATGCAGAAAGGCCGATTGCGCCGCAGACTCCGCCGTGCCGACCGCGGATGGGATCAGCAGAGCCACCGTGGCAAGGAAGAGCAGTCCGGCCTGCAGGCGCGCGCCCGCGCGGTTGAATTCCTGCACATGGTGCTTGAGTCCGCCGAGGAGAAACGAAGCGCCCAGCATGAACAGCGTGTTGGCGACGATCGCGCCGGCGATCGAGGCCTTGACCAGCGTGTACTCCCCGGCGCGCAAGGCGGTCAGCGCGATCACCAGCTCGGTGAGGTTTCCCAGCGTGGCGTTAAGCAGCCCGCCCGCGGCGTCGCCCGTCTTGGCCGCGACCGACTCGGTGGCATGGCTGAGCAGCGCCGCGAGCGGCACGATCGCGAGCACGGCCAGGACGAAGAGCAGCGTGTGCGCTTCGGGCTTGAGCTTCGCGGCCGCGAGGACCGCGGGCACGAAAGCCAGCAGCCAAAGCAACGGGTTGCTTCGGATTTCCGCCAGCAACGGGCTCAATTAGTGAAACGCGCAGGAACCCGGGCCGCCGGGATGGCCGCAGCTGCCGCACGGCCCGGCCGCGGGCGCGGTATCGGCGCCGGCGTTCGCGGTGGCGAACACCGAGAGCTTCTTCTCCAGCTCGGTCGACTTGCAGCTCGGGCAATCGGGCGTGCTCCCCGAGCGC
>DASPRB010000021.1:0-12785 GCA_035624675.1 Burkholderiales bacterium | reverse complement strand
GAACGCAGCGATGTTGGTCGAAAACGCGCCGACGAACTGGATGATCGCGTCGGCGAAGCCTTGGAACATGGTTCCCTCCCGCTGAAAAGGGGCCAGGCTCGATTCTCGGGCGCTGCGTCCTGCGCGATCATAGGCGCCATGCCCGCCCGGCACCACCACCACGTGTACGTCGTGGAACTTTCTCCCGAAGTCCTGCAAGAGGCGAAGTTTCGCCGCGCGAATCCCGATTACGACGTCATGAAGCCCTGCGTGTACGTCGGCATGACCGGCCTCACGCCCGAGGAGCGCTTCGCGAAGCACAAGCGGGGCATCCGCGCGAACCGCTACGTCGAGCGCTACGGGCTGCGCCTGCTGCCGAAGCTCTACGCGTACGCCAACCCGATGCCTTTTGATGCCGCGCGCGACATGGAAGTCGAGCTCGCGATCGCGCTCAGGGAAGAGGGCTACGGGGTGTGGCAGGGGTAACTACACAGGAATCCGAAACGGGACGAGCTCCCTGACCGGTCCGTGCTTCGTCGGCGCTAACGTCCTCGTCTCCGCGCGCGGCCCCCGCGACCTCGTCGAGCAGCGGCGCGCGCGCGAGATCGAGCGTCAAGTGGGTGACGGTCGCCGAGCGCGGATCGGCTTCGAGCAGGAAGCCGAGCTTGCGGCCGAGCGCGAGCACCGCGTCGTTCGTCGATAGCGCGGTGCCGGTCAGACACTGCAGTTTCGCTTTCCGTGCGGCGGCGATGAGGCCGCGCAGAAGCCGCGTCCCGAGTCCGCGTCCCTGCCATTCGTCGGCGAGCACGATCGCGATTTCGGCGCGCTCGGTGGACGGCTCCCGCACGTAACGGACGACGCCGACCTGGCGTTCGCGGTCCCCTGCGCGCACGGTGGCGATGAGCGCCAGCTCGCGCTCCGGATCGATGTCGGCGAAGCGCCGCAGCTCCTCGAGCGACGGCGTGCGCGTCGACATCAGGCGCTGATAGAGGCTGCGCGGCGAAAGACGCCTTGCGAATTCGACCTCGAGCGCCAGGTCCGCTGCGCGGATCGGGCGAATGCTCACGGCGGTGCCATCCGCCGCCAGCCACGTTTCGGGCGGCATGCTAGCCGCCGAGCGCGCGGAACAGGTCGGCGACCGCCGCGCGCTGCGCGCGCACCGCTTCGTAGCGCGCAACCTGGGCGTCCAGCAGGTTGCGCTCGGCGTCGATCACGTCGAGCTGACTGCCGAGCCCGTTCGCGTAGCGCCTGCGCGCCAGCTCGAGCGCCGAGGCGAGCGCCTGGGCGCGCGTATGCTCGGCCTCGACACTTTCCCTGGCGCGGTCCTGCGCGGCCAGCGCCGAGCGCACCTCGCTGAACGCAATTTCGATCGCGCCGCGGTAGGCGGCCAGCGCCTCGCGCTCGCGCGCGCGCGCGACGTCGACCTGCGCGTCCAGGCGCCCACCTTGGAAGACGGGCTGCGCGGCGGCGACCGCCAGACCGGCGATCCCGGCCGGGCCGGTGAACAGGTCGCGCAGCGACGCCGCCTCCGTCCCCAGGAATCCGGTCAGGATGATCGACGGGAAATACTCCGAGCGGGCGACCGCGACGCGCGCGTTCGCCGCGACCAGGCGCTGCTCGGTCTCGACCAGGTCGGGGCGCCTGAGCAGCAGCTCCGAGGGAAGCCCGGAGGGCACCGCGGTCGGCGCGAGGGAGCGCTCCGCGCCGGAGGCGCGCGGCACGGCGCCGTCCATGATGTCCTTCGGGCTGCGTCCGAGGAGCACCGCCAGCGCCGCCTCCTGCAGCTCGCGGTCGCGCTCGAGCGGCGGCAGCTGCGCGCGCGTCGTCGCGGCCTCGGCTTCGAGCTGGCGGTAGTCGAACTCCGAGATCAGGCCGTGCTCGAAGCGCTTCTTCTGCAGCGCCAGCGCGCTCTCGCGCAGGGCGAGCGTCTCGCGCACCGCGCCGACCTGCTCGTCGAGCGCGCGCAGCGCGAAATACCCCTTCACCACGCCGGCGGCGAGCGCGATGCGCACCGTGTCGCGGGCCGCTTCGGTCGCGAGCAGGTCGGCGCGCGCGGCGCGTGCCGCCGCGTGCAGCTTGCCCCACAGGTCGACCTCGTACGACACGGCGAGCGCCGCGCTCGTGTCGTTCAGCTCGCGCGGCGTGCCCGGCGGCAGCGTGCCGGTGGCCTCCGAGAAGCGGGTGCGGCTGTGCGCGGCGCTCGCGTCCACCGCAGGATAGAGCGCCGACTCGGTTTCGCCGAGCAGCCCGCGCGCCTCGTCGACCTTGGCCACCGCGACGGCGAGATCCGCGTTGTGGGCGAGCGCCTCTTCGACGAGGCGGTCGAGGCCGGAATCGCCATAGATTTCCCACCACTTGCCGTCGACCACCGCCGAGGGCGCGCTCTCGCGCCAGGCGGCGGGCAGCTCGACCGCGGGGCGCACGTAGTGCGGCTGCACCGCGCAGCCGGCGGCCGCCGCGCAGAGCAGCAGCATCAGCGAGAGGCGCTTGCGCACAGCCCTAGGCTCGCGAGGCATGAGAGGCCTCGGCACGCAGCTCCGCGGCCGAGCGCCGTTCCGAGAGGTGCCGGTCGGTCATCAGCTTGAAGAACATCGGCACGAAGAACAGCGCGAGAAAGGTCGCCGCCAGCATGCCGCCCATCACGCCGGTGCCGGCCGAGACGCGCGCTCCCGCGCCCGCGCCGGTCGACACGGCGAGCGGCACGACGCCCAGAATGAAGGCGAGCGAGGTCATGAGGATCGGCCGGAAGCGCAGTCGCGCGGCTTCCAGCGCCGCGGCCGACGCGGACATGCCGTCGCGGTGTTTCATCACCGCGTACTCGACGATCAGGATCGCGTTCTTCGCCGCCAGGCCGAGCAGCGTCACCAGGCCGATCTGGAAGTACACGTCGTTCGTCAGGCCGCGCAGCCAGACGGCGCACAGCGCGCCGAACGTGCCGAACGGCAGCGCGAGCAGCACCGACAGCGGCAGCGTCCATTTCTCGTACAGCGCCGCGAGGATCAGGAACACCATGACCGCGGCCAGCCCCAGGGCGAGCCCGGAGGTGCCGGCGGATTCCTTCTCCTGGTACGACGCCCCGCCCCAGTCGTAGCTGAAATCCGGCGGCAGGACCCTGTTCGCGATCTGCTCGACGCGCGCGATTGCCTGGCCCGAGGACGCGCCCGGTGCACCCTGGCCGAGGATCTTCACCGCGGGCAGGTCGTTGAAGCGATCGAGCGAATCGGGGCCCGAGCTGTAGCGCACCCGCACCAGCGACGCGAGCGGGATCATGTCGCCCTTGGCCGATCGCACCCAACCCTTGCCGACGTCGTCGGGGCGGTTGCGGTAGCCCGGAGCGGCGGACATCAGCACTTGCCAGGTGCGGCCGAACTTGTTGAAGTCGTTGACGTAGTAGGTGCCCAACGTCGCAGCGAGCGTGCCGTAGAGCTGGTCGAGCGGCACGCCGAGCGCTTCGGCCTTGTCGCGGTCGACGTCGACGGCCAGTTGCGGGACCGACGGGCGCCACAGCGTCTGCACGCCGCCCAGCATCGGGTCCTTGTTCGCGGCGGCGAGAAACAGCCCGAGCGCGTGCGCGAGCGCCGGCGGCCCGCCGTTGCCCCGGTTCTGGATGTAGAACTCGAAGCCGCCTGCGGTTCCCAGGCCGAAGATCGGCGGCGGCCCGAAGGCGAGCGCGAGCCCTTCCTTGATGGGCGCGGTTTTCATGTAGAAATCGGCCAGCAGCTGCGGCGTCGCGACCCTGCGCTCGCTCCAGGGCTTCTGGATGACGAACAGCGTCGCGGCGTTGTTGCGGAAGCCGCCGCCCAGAAAGTCGAAGCCGGTAAAGGCGACGACGTCCTTGTTGTTCGGGTTGGAGCGGATAGCGTGGAGCACTTCGCCGACCACGGCATCGGTGCGCTGCAGCGTCGCCCCGTCCGGCAGCACGACCGCGGCGATGTAGTAGCCCTGGTCCTCGTCGGGCACCAGGCTGCCGGGCGTGACGCGCCACAGCAGCACGGCGAGCGCCACCATGCCGGAGAACAGCAGGAGGCCGATGCCGCCGCGCCGGATCATCCAGGCCACGCCCGACTCGTAGCGGTCCGTGACGCGCCCGAAGAGGCGATTGAAGGCGCCGAAGAATCCCTTGTCCTTCCTGGCGGCGGGCTTGAGAACGATGACGCACAGCGCCGGCGTCAGCGTCAGCGCGACGAATCCGGATATGACGACCGCCATCGAGATCGTGACCGCGAACTGGCGGTAGAGCTCGCCGGTGAGCCCGCCGAGGAAGGCGATCGGTACGAACACGGCGCACAGCACCAGCACGATGGCGACGATCGGGCTGGTCACCTCCTTCATCGCCTGGATCGCCGCGTCGCGCGGCGCGAGCCGCTGCTCGTGCATGATCCGCTCGACGTTCTCCAGCACGACGATGGCGTCGTCCACCACGATGCCGATCGCCAGCACCATGCCGAACAGCGTCAGCGTGTTGATCGAGTAGCCGAGCAGCAGCAGTCCGGCGAAGGTGCCGATGAGCGACACCGGCACCGCCGCGAACGGGATGAGCGTTGCGCGCCAGCTCTGCAGGAACAGGTACACCACGCCGAACACCAGCGCCATCGCGATCAGCAGCGTTTCGACCACTTCCTCGATCGACACCCGCACGAAGCGCGTGGTGTCGTAGGGAATCGCGTAGGTCAGGCCCGCGGGGAAGCGCTCGGCGGCCTGCGCCACGGTACGCCTCACCGCCGCGGCGACGTCGAGCGCGTTGGCGCCCGGCTGCAGGAAGACGCCGACCAGCGTGGCGGGCTTGCCGTTGATGCGGCCGATGAAGTCGTAGTCCTGGGAGGCGAGCTCGACGCGCGCCACGTCCCGGAGGCGCAGCGCAGAGCCGTCCGGGTTCGCGCGCACGATGATGTCGCCGAACTGCGCCGCGTCGGCGAGGCGCCCGCGCGTCGTGATGGTGTAGACGAGCTGCTGTCCGCGCGGCGCGGGCGGCTGCCCGACCTTGCCGGCGGCGAACTGCGCGTTCTGCTCGTTGACGGCGCGGATCAGGTCGTCGGCGGTCACATGGTGCTGCGCCATGCGGTCGGGCTCGAGCCAGATGCGCATCGCATAGTCCTTGGCGCCGAAGATCTGCACGTTGGTGGTGCCGGGCACGCGCTTGAGGCGGTCGAGCACGTTCAGGGTCACGTAGTTCGACGTGAAGACGTCGTCGTAGCGCCCCTCGGGCGAGTAGAACGCGAGCACCTGCAGAAACGCGGAGGAGCCCTTTTCCACCGTCACGCCCTGGCGGCGCACCTCGAGCGGCAGCCTGGGCAGGGCTTCGTTCACCCGGTTGTTGACGTTCACCGCCGCCGCCTCGGCGTCGGTGCCGATCGCGAAGGTGATCTGGATCTGCACCACGCCCTGCGAGGTCGAGGTCGAGCTCATGTAGATCATGCGCTCGACGCCGTTGATCTGGTTCTCGAGCGGCGCGGCCACCGTCTGCTCGATGACCCGGGCCGATGCGCCCGGATAGACCGCGCGCACGGTGACCACCGGCGGTGCAATCTCCGGATACTGCGCGATCGGCAGCACGCGCATCGCCGCGAGACCCGCGAGCACGATGAAGACCGACAGCACCGCGGCGAAGATCGGCCGCTCGATGAAGAATCTGGAGAACACGGCTCAGTCCCGCGAGGCGGTCTTCGCCGCGGCAGCCTCCCCGGCTACCGTCACCGGGGCGCCCGGCCCGATCTTCATCACGCCGTCGACGATCACTCGGTCGCCTGCCTCGAGGCCGGAGGTGATGACCCAGGACTCGCCCGTCCATTCGCCCACCTCGACCGGCCGCGGCTCGGCATGGCCGTGCGGGCCGACGACGTACACGAACTTGCCCTGCGGGCCCTCGAGCACGGCGCGTTGCGGCACCGTCACGGCCCGCGGCAGCACCGCACCTTCGAGCAGCACGCGCACGAACTCGCCCGGGCGCAGCGCGCCGTCCGGGTTGGGAACCTCGGCGCGCGCTTCCTGGGTGCCGGTCGTCGCGGAGACGCGCACGTCGGAGAAGTCGAGCCGACCGGCGTGCGGGTACAGCGTGCCGTCGGCGAGCCGCAGCTCGACCTGCATCGCCCCGCCCTCCGGCAGCGCCAGCCGGCCCGCGTCGATCTCCTTGCGCAGCCGCGCCTGCACGTTGTCGGGGATGCCGAAGTTCACCCAGATCGGATCGACCTGGATCACCGTGGTGAGCAGGACGTTCGGGCCGGACACCAGCGTCCCGTCCGACGGCAGCGCGCGGCTGGCCACGCCCGAAATCGGCGACTCGACCCGGGTGTAGCCGAGATCGAGCCGCGCCTGGGCGACGCGCGCCCGGGCCGCCTGGATATCGGCCGCCGCGATCGCCGCGGCCGATTGCGCGTCATCGTAGTCCTTCTGGCTCACCGCCTTGTCGGCGTACAGCGGCTTCAGGCGCGCTGCGTCGCGCTCGGCCTGCTCGCCGCGCGCGCGCGCCGCCGCCAGGTCCGCCTCGGCGCGCGCCAGCGCCACTTTGAACGGGGCCGGGTCGATCGTGAACAGCGACTGCCCCGCCTTCACCGCTGCGCCTTCCCTGAAGTTGCGCGACAGCAGGATGCCGGTGACTCGCGCGCGCACTTCCACCTCGCGCGAGCCGGCGGTCTGGCCGACGTATGTGTAGCTCACCGGCACCGCTTGCGGGCGCACGGTCACCACGCTCACCTCGGGCGGCGGCCTGTGCGCCTGCGGTCCGGGCGCCTCGTGTCCGCTCGATACGCCGCAGGCAGCGAGGCTTGCGGCGAGCATGAAGGGTGCGATTTGGATGAGACGCATATCGGGATCCCCCTATCCGTTCTTGCGCGACAGCAGGCCGATCAGCCCGTCGATTCCCTGGTCGCGCACGACCTCGGCAAACGAAGTCCGGTAGGTCGCCACCAGGCTCACGCCGCCCACGCGGATGTCGAACACCTTCCACTGCCCGGCGGTCTTCTCCATGTCGTAGGCGATGACGATCGGCTCCATGCCGGGCTGCCTGACGCGCGAGCGCACGGTCGCCTCGGTGTCCTCCGGGCGCACGTGCAGCGGGACGAACTCGATCGTCTGGTCGCGGTAGCTGGCGAGCGCGCCGGAATAGGTGCGCACCAGCAGGGTCCTGAATTCCCGCACCAGCCGCTCCTGTTGCGCCGGCGTGGCGCGGCGCCAGTCGAGCCCCATCGCGATGCGCGTGGCGCGCCGGAAATCGAAGTACGGAAGGATCTTCGCCTCGACCAGGGCGCGGAGCTTCGCCTCATCGCCCGCCTGGATGTCCCGGTCGCCGCGCACCGACGTCAGCACGTCGGCGGTGATGCGCCGGATCAAGGCGTCCGGCCCTATCCCCTGCGCGGACGCGGGCGCGACGGCCAGGAACACGACCAGCGCGCGCAATGCGGCGGCAAGGCCCTTGGCATACATGCGTACGTCCTCCGAACTCACGCCAGGCCCAGTAGGCGGCTACTCGCGCAGGTCATCAATTTGGGCGCGATCCAGGCCGATGTCCCTGAGCATGTGGTCGCTCAAGGCATGCAGGTTCCGCTGCGCCCGCGCCGCGGCCCGCTCCCGCAGGATCGCTTGCCATGCGTTCGCGAGCGCGCGCACGACCATGGCGGAGAGCTTCATCTAGCTACCCGTGCGCTCGAACCTGAGCGAGGCGTGGTCCAGCACCTGCACGAGCGCCAGGCCCAGCTGAGCGAGCCTGAAGCGCTCGCCCGGCCGCAGCAGCACGTCGCGCGGGCTGTCCTGCTCGGTGATCCAGATTTCGCCCCGAAGCGCGGTGATCGCCACGCCTGCGCCATCGCGCACGCGCAGCAGCGTCCCCTGGGGCAGCTCGATTGTCGTGTGAAAGTTCTTTGCCATGCCGCGATCATCCGCGGCGGGCGCTGCGTGACGGTTACCGGCCGGCGCGCGGCCGTTACAGGTGAAATCCGCCGAGGCTCAGGCGCGCTTGAGCGCGCGCGCGACCGCGCCGGCGAGCTCGCGCGATTGCACCGGCTTTTTCAGGACCTCGCTGACTCCGGCGCCGAACGCGCGTTCCGCCAGCTGCGGCCCCGTGTAGCCGCTCACCAGGACGAACGGAAGGTCGGCGCGCCGCCTGCGCAGCCGGATCGCCAGCTGCGTTCCGCTCAGGCCGGGCATCACCTCGTCGGCGACCACCGCGTCGACCCGGCCGGTCTCGAACGCCGCGATCGCGGCCGCGGCATCGGTGCAGGCTACGGGCTCGTAGCCGGCGCGCTTGAGGATCTCGACGGTCACGGCGACGAGCAGCTCCTCGTCGTCGACCACCAGGACGCGCTCGCCGTTGCCGCGCGCGAGCGGCTCCGCCGCGAGGTCTTCGACGAGCGCCGGCGTATCGACGCGCGGGAGATAGATGTTGAACCGGCTGCCGCGGCCCGCGGTGCTGGCGACGTCTATGGCGCCGCCCGAGTCGGTGACGATGCCGTACACGAGCGCGAGGCCGAGGCCGGTGCCCCGGCCGACCTCCTTGGTCGTGAAGAACGGCTCGAAGATGCGCGCCTGAGTGGCTTCGTCCATTCCGCCTCCCGTGTCCTCCACCATGAGGCGGGCGTAGCTGCCGGCCCGCAGCAGGCTGTGCGTGAGCGTGCGCTCCGCGGTGACCTGCACCGATTCCAGGGCGACGCGCAGCGTGCCGCTTCCGTGGACCGCCTGGATCGCGTTGGTGCAAAGATTCATAGCGACCTGGTGCAGCTGGGTCGGATCGCCGACTACGTAGAGCGACGACGACGACAGCGCGGCTTCGAGGCGAACGCCCTCGGGCAGCGAGCCGCGAACCAGCTCGAGCGTCTCGGCCACGATGCCGCGCAGGTCGATCGGGGCGCGCTGGCCGCGCTGGCTCTGGCTGTAGGAAAGAATCTGCTCGACCAGGCCGCTCGCGCGGTTCGCTCCCGTGAGCACGTTGTCCGCATAGCGCTTGAGCGGCGAGCCGGGCGGCGCGTGCTCCGCAAGCATCTCGGCATAGCCGAGGATGCCGCCCAGGATGTTGTTGAAATCGTGGGCGATGCCGCCTGCGAGGCGCCCGATCGCCTCCATCTTCTCGGCCTGTCGCAAGCGCTGCTCCAGGCGGGCGCGCTCGGTCTCGGCGTCCTTGCGCTCGCCGATGTCGCGCAGGTTCATGACGACCGCGCGCACGCTCGCCTCGTTCAGCAGGTTCTCGCGCGTCAGCTCGATCCACCGGTAGGAGCCGTCCTTGTGGCGCAGCTGCACCTCGTCGACCGCGAGCTTGCCCGGCGTGCGCAGCAGCTCGTCGCGCAATCTCACGGCCAGCTCGCGTGTGTCGGGATGCACGAGCTCGAGCACCTCGCGGCCGCGCAGGTCCTCCAGGCGGTAGCCGAGCGCGCGCTCGATCGCCGGGCTCGCATACACGATTCCTCCCGCGCGCGGCCGCGTGAGGATGATCGCGTCCGAGCTGTGCTCGATCATCGCCTGGTAGCGCTGCCAGCTCTGCGCGAGCGCCCGCTCGCGTCTCGCCAGGCCCCAGGCGGCGAGCGCGATCAGCGTCAGCATCGCACCGGAGGTGAGCACCGTGCGGTCGAACGCGCGCCTCGCTTCGTCGCGCCAAGGCGCGAACACGGCGTCCTCGGTCGCTCCGCTCACCACGAACAGCGGGAAGCCGCGCACCGACAGGCCGTGCAGCAGCACGCGCTGCCCGAGGATCGGGCTCGTGGTCCAGCCCTGCCAGTTGCCGTCGCGCAGCACCTGCTCGCGGATACCGGCGTCGGGCAGCCTCCGCCCGCGGGCCTCGGGCAGATCCGGAACCCGGGCGACCACCGAGCCGCTGTTCGACATCAGCGTGATGAACGAGCCCCGGCCGAGGTCGATGCTCCTGTACAGGAGGTCGAAGCTTTCGAGCTCGATCGCCGCGGCGACCACGCCGCCGTTCCCGCCGATGCGCCGCGACAGCAGCATGCGCCACTCCTTGCCGCCCTGGGCCGGATAGGGGTCGCTCAGGTGTACCCCGCTCGGTCCGGCGTCGCGGCTCAGCGCGATGCTCGCGGGCTCGAAGCCGTCGGCGTCGGTGCCCGCGACGAGCCGCCCCTTTTCGTCGAATACCAGCACCGCGGCGACCTGCGGCATGTGCTGCAGCTGGTCGCGCAGGCGCGCGACGTTCGCGGCGACCTTTTGCGCGCTGCCGGCTTGAGCCGCGTCGCGCAGCACCAGGTCGACCGCTTCGAGCGTGGCCGCGGTCTGCTCGGCGATGACGCGCGTCACGTTCGAGAAGCCGCGCGCGGCGCGCTGCTCGGTGCGCTGCCGCGCCGTTCGCAGGGCCCACACCGTGGAGGCGACGTCGATCGCGACGAGCACCAGGCCGAGCGCGACGATCGCACGGCCGAGCGGGATGCGGGAAAGGGCCGAACGGACGCGCGCGGCGCTCATCGACCGCCGTTCGAGCTCACGCTGCGGGCCCGAAGGGACCGGCGGCCTGCGGCGTCTGTCTAGGCGCCTTTCTCGCGTGCGAAGTGGTCACGAGAGTCATTTGCCATCTTCTCGGTACACCAACGTGCATAGGAACGACCAAAAGCCTTCCCAAGCCAGCGCCCGACTCCGGAAGCCGGGAGCATATAGTCGATAAAGACTCGGAGCTGGCAGTCTGTTTCGCTCGGCTTTATATGCACGCCCATCCGATAGGGCCCAACCACGAGCAGTTGCGGCACTCCTATCGTCTCCCAGATCTTGCGCGATGGAGGAGAACGCTCTATCACGGTCTCGTCCAAACCAAGGGTTAACCCAAGTATGGAGCCAGACATGCGTATTGTTGAGCCAACCGCCTTGCCAAGCCGAGCGTCTGTCTGCACCGACATACGGCCGCCCACCATCATCCAGGAGCGCTTGTTCATATGCGCCGACAACTTTGCATGGTCATCTACGAATGCAAAGACGTCCTCGGCAGAGGCTGGAATCTCGACGGTGGTTTCGTAATGGTGCGTGTACACAAGCGGCTAGCCGCGCGGAGGACCGATCAGCTCGGCGACCGCGCCGAGCAACTCCGCGCGCTTGACGGGCTTGGCAAACGCGCGCGCCGCGCCTGCCTGCATCGCTTCGCGTTTGCTGCAGCCTTGCCCGGAGCCGAAATGGCCCGACACGGCGATGACCGCGACCTCGGGATGCATCTGCCGCAAGCAGCGGATCGCCTCGGCGCCGCGAGGGCCCGGCATCCACAGGTCGCTCACCACCAGCGCCGGCGCGCCCGCCTCGAGTTGCGCCGCCGCCGCGTGGCAGTCGCTTGCCCTGCGCACCGCGTAGCCAGCCGACACGAGCCAGTCGCAGATGAGGTCGCGCATGATCGCGTCGTCGTCGACGACGAGAATGTCCTTACCCTTATGGGGGACTTCGCTCACGCGCCCATTCCACGACGGAGGGATTGCGTGTAATTTACATGACGCACGGCGCCACGTTACACCTGTAACCTCGTTGTGCGCCGCGCGGGTACATTTCTCCTGCCGTGAGCGACCCGTTGACCGTCAGTCCGGACCTCCGCGCGGCGGGGCCCGTGGCCCTGCCGCATATCGTCGCGGTCGATGACGATGCGACCGTGCGCGCGCTGATCGCGGACTACCTCGGTCAGAACGGCTTTCGCGTGAGCTCGGTCGCGGACGGCCGGGCGATGCAGTCGGTGCTGGAGATGGAGGTGGTCGACCTGATCGTGCTCGACCTCAAGCTGCAGCTGGAGGACGGCATGACGCTCGCGCGCCGCCTGCGCGACGAATCGGCGATCCCGATCATCATGCTTACCGGCCGCAGAGACGAAGCCGACCGCGTCATGGGTCTCGAGCTCGGCGCGGACGACTACCTGACCAAGCCGTTCAGCCCGCGCGAGCTGCTGGCGCGCATCCGCACAGTGCTGCGCCGGCGGCACGCCGAGGTCCGGCAAGGGCGGCCCGAAGGCGTGCGCGCGTACCGCTTCGACCGCTGGGAGCTCAACCTCAACACCCGCCGCCTGAGGGCGCGCGGCGGGGAGCCCGTGCTGCTTAGCAACGGCGAATTCAACCTGCTGGTCGCGCTGCTCGGCGCGCCGCAGCGCATCCTCAGCCGCGATCAGCTGCTCGACCTCTCGCGGCTGCACAACGACGAGGTGTTCAACCGCTCCGTCGACGTGCAGATCATGCGCCTGCGGCGCAAGATCGAGGCCGACCCCGCGCAGCCGCGCTTCATCAAGACCGAGCGCGGCGTCGGCTACGTGTTCTCCGTTCCCGTCGAGACCGTCTACTAGGAAAAAAGGCGTCCCCGACGTCACGGTCCGCGGTAGGGAGGAGAAGGGAGGAGAAGGGACCCTGATACTGCCGTCGGGGAGCGCAACCCCAATCCTGCAGAACGCCGGTCTTCGATTCGTTTCAGTTCCGCGCCCCCCTGTTACAGCTGAAACATGAAGGTCGATCGTTCGCTCCGCGACGAAGCATCTTCGCTCTCTTGGCGATCAAACTTCGCCCATTGCAGTTGCGTAGGGAGACATCGCCATGGGTGCTGCAGAGCCGACGGTTTCGAAACAGGACATCGTGCTTTCCGAGCGGGGCCAGCCCACGCTCGCACTGCAGCTGCAGCGGCCGGCTTCGCTCGCAGCGGGCGAGGTGGTCTACGTGCACGGCGGGACTTTCGGCGCGGACCTGTCGATCTTCTACCGGTTCGACGGCCGCTCGTGGGCCGATGCCCTCAACGACATCGGCTTCGCCGTGTGGGGGTTCGACTTCCCGGGTTACGGGCGCTCGGAGCGCTATCCCCCCGACCTGGAGCGGCCCGCCGGGCGCATCGGCGACACCATCGCGCATCTGCGCCGCGTGGTCGCCGCGGTG
>DASPRB010000002.1:0-29615 GCA_035624675.1 Burkholderiales bacterium | reverse complement strand
GTCGAGAAGCTCTACCAGCTGCGCGTGCTGACGCGCGGCTCGCCGCAGCAGCATCACGAGGTGCTGCGCAAGATGGTGCTCGGCATGGTCGAGGACGTGCGCGTCGTGCTCATCCGCCTGGCGAGCCGCACCCAGACGCTGCGCTGGTTCGCGAAGAACCCGGTGGACGAGCGCGCGGCCTACGCGCGCGAGACGCTCGACATCTATGCCCCGCTCGCCAACCGGCTCGGCGTCTGGCAGCTCAAGTGGGAGCTCGAGGACCTCTCGTTCCGCTACCTCGAGCCGGAGCTGTACAAGAAGATCGCCGGGATGCTCGACGAGAAGCGCGCCGAGCGCGAGCACTATATCCAGAACTCGATGGCGCAGCTCGCGGGCGCATTGCGCGCCGCCGGCGTCGAGGCCGAGATCGCGGGCCGGCCCAAGCACATCTACTCGATCTGGAACAAGATGCGCAGCAAGGGCCTGGACTTCTCGGAGCTGTACGACGTGCGCGCGCTGCGCGTGATCGTCGGCTCGACCAAGGACTGCTACACCGCGCTCGGCGTGGTGCACGACCTGTGGCAGCCGATCCCGAAGGAGTTCGACGATTACATCTCGCGGCCCAAGGGCAACATGTACCAGTCGCTGCATACCGCGGTGATCGGCCCGGAGGGCAAGACGCTGGAGGTGCAGATCCGCACCGAGGCGATGCATCGCCACGCGGAATTGGGCGTTGCCGCGCACTGGCGCTACAAGGAGAAGGGTGCGGGCGCGCGCGCCGAGGGCAAGTTCGACGAGAAGATCGCCTGGCTGCGCGAGCTGCTCGCCTGGCGCGACGAGGTGGCCGACAGCGCGAGCTGGGCGGAGAAGACGCGCCAGGCCGCGCTCGACGACACCGTCTACGTCGTGACGCCGCAGGGCAAGGTGGTCGATCTGCCGGTCGGATCGACGCCGATCGATTTCGCCTATGCGCTGCACACCGACCTCGGCCACCGCTGCCGGGGCGCAAAGGTCGACGGCCAGCTGGTGCCGCTCGAGACCCCGCTGCGCAGCGGCCAGCGCGTCGAGCTGGTGGTCGCGAAGAGCGGCGGCCCCTCGCGCGACTGGCTGAGCGCGGAGCGCGGCTTCGTCAAGAGCCCGCGCGCGCGCCAGAAGATCAGGCAGTGGTTCAACAGCCAGGCGCTCGCCGAGACCGTGGCGGCGGGGCGCGCGACGGTGGAAAAGGAGAGCAAGCGCGAAGGAGTCGTGCACGCGAATCTGGACGCGCTCGCCGGACGGCTCGGGTTCGACCGCCAGGACGACTTGTACGCCGCGGTGGCGCGCGACGAGGTGAACCTGCGCCAGCTGCAGGCGGCGCTGCGCGCGATGCAGGGAGCCGCGGCGCCGGCCCCGCAGGCGCCGGCAAAGGCGCCCGCGCCGCGGCGCGCGCGCCCGGCGAGCGGCGACAAGGGCATCCTGGTGGTGGGCATCGACCGGCTGCTCACGCAGCTGGCGAAGTGCTGCAAGCCGGTGCCGCCCGATCCGATCCGCGGTTTCGTCACACGCGGCAAAGGCGTTTCGATCCACCGCGAGGACTGCGCGGGACTGAGGCGCCTCGCCGAGCAGTATCCGGAGCGCCTGATCGACGCGCAGTGGGGCGGCAAGGCGGGGGCCTCCTATCCGGTCGACATGGTGGTGACCGCGAGCGACCGGCCGGGGCTGCTGCGCGACATCGGCGACGCGCTTGCACGCGAGCACATCAACGTCACCGCGGTGCGCACCCAGAGCCGCGAGGAGCTCGCCTTCATGCGCTTCACCTTCGACGTGGCGGATCTCGCGCAGCTGCGGCGCGCGTTCGCGGCGGTGAAGAACGTCGCCGGCGTGATCCGCGCGGCGCGCGGCTAGGCCGGCGACGGCGGCCGGCGGCCGCTCAGCCGAGCAGCACCAGAATCCACACCAGCCCCGTGGTGGCGAGCGCCAGCATGACCGCGGCGCTGCCGATGTCCTTCGCGCGCTTGGCGAGCTGGTGGTCCTCCAGCGAGATGCGGTCGACGGTGGCTTCGACCGCGGAGTTGAGCAGCTCGACGATCAGCACGAGCAGCACCGAGCCGCACAGCAGCGCGCGCTCGATCCCGCTGTGGCCGAGCCACAGGCCGAGCGGGACGAGCACCGCGGCGAGCAGCAGCTCCTGGCGGAACGCGTCCTCGTGGCGCGCCGCCTCGGCGATTCCGGCGAGCGAGTAGCGCGTCGCGTTGATCAGCCGGCGCAGGCCGGTCTTGCCTTTGTACGGGCTTTCCACTCGCTAGCTCGGCGTTGCGAGCGTAAAGAGCAGCTCTTCCTGCGCCGAGCGGCGCCGGCCGCGGCGCGGCCTGAGCTGCTCGTAGGCGCCTTCCGCGTTCATCTGCCAGGCCTGGCAGTTGTCGTCCAGGTAGGGCTGCAGGCCCTCGCGGATCACGCGCCGCTTGAGCGCCGGGTCGAGCACCGGGAAGCACAGCTCGATGCGGCGAAAGAAGTTGCGATCCATCCAGTCGGCGCTCGCCAGGAAGACGATCTCGTTGCCGCCGTCGTGGAAGTAGAACACGCGCGAGTGCTCGAGAAAGCGACCGACGATCGAGATCACGCGGATGTTTTCCGACAGGCCCGCGATGCCGGGCTTGAGCGCGCACACGCTGCGCACGATGAGATCGATCTTGACGCCCGCCTGCGACGCCGCGTAGAGCTCCTCGATGATCGCGGGCTCGAGCAGCGCGTTCATCTTGGCGATGATGCGCGCGGGCCTGCCCTGGGCGGCGTTCTTCGCCTCGTTGCGGATCGCCTCGACGATGCGCTTGTGCAGGGTGAACGGCGACTGCCACAGGTGGCGCATCTTGCTCGCGCGCCCCAGGCCGGTGAGCTGCTTGAACAGCTCGTTCACGTCGCTGCACATCTCCTCGTTTGCGGTCAGGAGGCTGAAGTCCGTATACAGCCGCGCCGTGCGCGGGTTGTAGTTGCCGGTCGAGAGGTGCACGTAGCGCTTGAGCAGCTTGCCGGCGGGGCCTTCCTCGCGCCGCACGACGAGTGCCATCTTGGCGTGCGTCTTGTGGCCGACAACGCCGTACACGACGTGCGCGCCGACTTCCTCCAGGCGCGCCGCCCAGTTCAGGTTCGCCTCCTCGTCGAAGCGCGCCAGCAGCTCGACCACGACGGTGACCTCCTTGCCCCGGCGCGCCGCGTCGATCAGCAGCTCCATCAGCTCGGAGTCGGTCCCGGTGCGATAGACGGTCTGCTTGATCGCGATCACCTGCGGATCGGTCACCGTAGTGCGGATGAAGTCGATCACCGGCACGAACGACTGGTACGGGTGATGCAGCAGGATGTCCTCGCGCGCCAGCACCTCGAACAGGCTCTCGTGCTTGTCGAGCGGGCCCGGCAGGCCGGATTGGAACGGCGCGTATTTCATCGCCGGCCGCTCGACCTGGTCGGGTACTTCGCGCAGCCGGTACAGGTTGACAGGGCCTTCGACGCGATACAGGTCCGCCTCGTCGAGGCCGAACTGCTGCAGCAGGAACTCGACCATGGCCGGCGAGCAGTTGTCGGCGACTTCCAGACGCACGGCGTCGCCGAAGTGGCGGTGCAGCAGCTCGCCCTGCAGGGCGATGCGCAGGTTCTTGATCTCTTCCTCGTCGACGAACAGGTCCGAATTGCGCGTCACGCGAAACTGGTAGCAGCCCTGCACCTTCATGCCCGAGAACAGCTCGTCGACGTGCGCGTGCAGCACCGAGGACAGGAACACGAAGTCGTACTCGAGCTCGGAGAGCTCGCGCGGCAACCGGATCACGCGTGGCAGCACGCGCGGCGCCTGCACGATCGCGGCGCGCGAGCTGCGCCCGAAGGCGTCGCGCCCCTCGAGCTCGACGGCGAAGTTCAGGCTCTTGTTCAGGACTTTCGGAAACGGATGCGCAGGATCGAGCCCGATCGGCGTCAGCAAGGGCAGCACTTCGCGCACGAAATAGTCGTGGATCCACTGGCGCTGCGCGGCGCTCCAGTCGGTGCGGCGCGTGAAGCGCACGCCCTGCTCGACGAGCCTGGGCAGCAGCACCTCGTTCAGCAGCCGATACTGCTCCGCGACCAGCGCGTGCGCCTCCCGGGCAACCAGCGCAAAGACCTCCGCGGGGCTGGCGCCGTCGGGCCCGGGCTCGGGGATGTTGAGCTTGATCTGCTCCTTGAGGCCCGCGACGCGGATCTCGAAGAACTCGTCCAGGTTGGACGACACGATCGTGAGGTAGCGCAACCGCTCGAGCAGCGGCACGGTGTCCTCGGCCGCCTGCGCCAGCACCCTGCGGTTGAACGCCAGGATGCCGAGCTCGCGGTTCAGGAAATGCGACGCCGGGACGACTTTTTTCAGCATGGAATACAACAGCTTACTGTTCGGAAGTGACAGGCCCATGACATTCGTGCGCCGGAAATATGGCCGTCACCTCGGAACAGTAGCATGGCGAATTCCGCGGGCAGCGTCCAGACGGCGCGATGCGCACGCGGGCGCCGGTGTGCCGCGTTGCTGCGTAGTGTGCGCAGCGCTAAGCTGCGTGCCGCGATGGCGCGCCACGAAACCCTAGCGGCAGTAGACCTCGGCTCGAACAGTTTTCACCTCCAGATTGGACGGGTGGTCGACGGGCAGATCTACGCGCTCGACTCGCTGCGCGAGGTCGTGCGCCTGGGCGCCGGGCTGACCGCGGAGAAGCGCCTCGACCGCGCCACCCAGGCGCGCGCGCTGGAGGCGCTGCGCAAATTCGGCGAGCGCCTGCGCGGCCTGCCGCGCCAGGCGGTGCGCGCCGTCGGCACGAACGCACTGCGCGTGGCGAAGAACGCGCCGCAGTTCCTGCGCGAAGCGCGCCAGGTGCTCGGCTTCCCGATCGAGGTGATCGCGGGACGCGAGGAGGCGCGGCTCATCTACCTCGGGGTCGCGCACGCGCTGCCGGCCGCGGCGCACCGGCGCCTGGTGATCGACGTCGGCGGAGGCTCTACGGAGCTCGTCATCGGCGAGGGCTACGAGCCGCAGCTCACGGAGTCGCTGTACATGGGCTGCGTGAGCTACAGCCTCAAGTACTTCCCCGAGGGCAGGATCGACAAGGGGCGCATGAAGCGCGCCGAGCTCGCGGCGCGCCAGGAGCTCTCCGGCATGGTGCGCGCGTATCGGAACGCGGGCTGGGAGGAAGCCGTCGGCTCGTCGGGCACGGCGCGCTCGGTGGAGAACATCCTGCGCGAGAACGGCTTCGCGGGGGACGGGATCACGCGCGAGGGGCTGGATCGCCTGAGGAGCCTGCTCATCAAGCAGGAGCGTGCCGATCCCGAACGCGTCGCCGGCCTGCGCGCCAACCGCGCGCCCGTGCTGCCGGGCGGCGTGGCGATCCTCGGCGCCGCGATGGAGGAGCTCGACATCGAGACGCTGCGCGTGTCCGACGGCGCTTTGCGGCACGGCGTGCTCTACGACCTGCTCGGCAGGGTGCAGCATCGCGGCGACATGCGCGAGGCAACCGTCGCCCAGTTCATGCGCCGCTATCACGTGGACGCCGCGCAGGCCGAGCGCGTAAAGAACCTCGCGCTGGCGATCTACGACGCGCTGCACGCCGGCGCCGACCGCGACCGCGAGGACGATCCGGACCGCATGGTGCTCGACTGGGCGGCGCGGCTGGGCGAGATCGGCTTGTCGATCGCGCACGCCCAGTACCACAAGCACTCCGCCTACGTGATTTCGAACGCCGATATGCCGGGATTCTCGCGCATGGAGCAGCAGCGCCTGGCGCGCATCGTGCTCGCGCATCGCGGCAAGCTCGAGAAGGTCGAGGAGCCGGCGCCCGAGGCGGGTGACTGGTCGATGGTGTTCACGCTGCGTCTGGCTTCGCTCATCCTTCGCCGGCGTACCGATCTCAAGCTGCCGCTGCTGCAGGTAGCTGCCGACGAAGGCGGGTTCGCGCTCGCGCTGCCGCAGGCCTGGCTGGAGGACAACCCGCTCACCGCGGCGGCGCTCGAGTCCGAGGCCGACTACTGGAAGGCGGTCGGCATGAAGCTCACGGTGAGCACACTGTCGGACAAGAAGGTCGCGGTGCTGAGCCGTCCCTAGCTAGAGCAGGTCCGGGGCGACCACCGCACGGACGACGACCTGCGCCTCGTCGTCGCGCACACGGTTGCTCAGCCACCACAGGCCGCCCTTCTTGATGGTCCAGTCCGCGCGCGCTCCGCTCAGCAGGTAGGCCGCCACCTGCCCTAGCGTCGGTTGATGGCCGACCAGCAGTACGGCACTCTTGTGCTTGGGCCAGCCCGCGGCATCGAGCACTGCAGCGACCGAGGCGCCAGGCGCGAGCTGCTCGGAGGTCCTATAGGGCATGCCGAGCGCGTCAGCAGTCTGGCGCGCGCGGCGCGCGGGGCTGGCGATCACCGTGCACTTGGATGGCAGGCGCTGCAACAGCCATTTGGTGACGCGCGCGGCATGCTTGTGGCCGCGCGCGGTGAGGCGCCGCTCCAGGTCCGCCCCGCCTTCCTCGGCCTCCGCGTGGCGCCACAGGATCAGGTCCATATCCGCGTCCTTCTGATTTGGGTCCACACCGAAACGGATAGCCTGGTCGGTGATTGCGACCGGACGATGACCACGTTGAGCCTGCGGCACAGGATACGCTAGAATTCCTGCCCTTTAGGCGCGTAGCTCAGCTGGTTAGAGCACTACCTTGACATGGTAGGGGTCGTTGGTTCGAGTCCAATCGCGCCTACCACGTACCCCGCATAAGTGCCGACCATTCGTCTGCCGGACGGCTCGCAAAGGAGCTTTCCGCACCCCGTGACCGTGGCCGACGTCGCCCAGGCGATCGGCCCCGGGCTCGCGCGCGCTGCGCTGGCGGGCAAGGTGAACGGCAGGCTCGTCGACACGAGCTTCCGCATTGAGGCGGATGCGGACCTGGCGATCGTCACGGAACGCGACCGCGAGGGCCTGGAGATCCTGCGCCATTCCACCGCGCATCTGCTCGCGCATGCCGTCAAGGAGCTCTTTCCCGATGCCCAGGTGACTATCGGGCCGGTCATCGATAACGGCTTCTACTACGATTTTTCCTACAAGCGCCCCTTCACTCCGGAGGATCTGGCGGCGATCGAGAAGCGCATGGGCGAAATCGCCAAGCGCGACCTGCCGGTGACGCGCAAGGTGATGGCGCGCGACGCGGCGGTCAGGTTGTTCCGCGACATGGGGGAGGGCTACAAGGCCGAGATCATCGCGTCGATCCCGGCGAACGAGGAAATCTCGCTCTACCAGCAGGGCGAGTTCGTCGACTTGTGCCGCGGGCCGCACGTACCCTCGACCGGCAAGTTGAAGGTGTTCAAGCTGATGCGGCTCGCGGGCGCGTATTGGCGCGGCGACTCGAAGAACGAGATGCTGCAGCGGGTATACGGCACCGCGTGGGCGAAGAAGGAAGATCAGGACGCTTACCTCAAGATGCTCGAGGAGGCCGAAAGGCGCGACCACCGGCGGCTCGGCACCCAGCTCGACCTGTTTCACATGGAGGAGGACGCCCCCGGCATGGTGTTCTGGCATCCGAGGGGCTGGATGCTCTGGCAGCTCGTCGAGCAGTACATGCGGCGCGTGTACCGCGAAAACGGCTATCTCGAAGTGCGCGGGCCCGCGGTGCTGCCGCGCAGCCTGTGGGAGACCACCGGGCACTGGGAGAACTACCGCGAGCACATGTTCGTCACCGAGTCGGAGAAGCGCGACTACGCGCTCAAACCGATGAATTGCCCGGGACACGTGCTCATCTACAAGAAGGGCGTGCGCAGCTACCGCGACCTGCCGCTGCGTTACGGCGAGTTCGGCTCCTGCCACCGTAACGAGCCAAGCGGCGCGCTGCACGGCCTGATGCGCATCCGCGGCTTCACCCAGGACGACGGCCACATCTTCTGCACCGAAGATCAGATCCTGCCCGAGTGCGTCGCCTACACGGCGCTGTTGCAGAGGGTCTACGCGGATTTCGGTTTCAGCGACATCGTCTACAAGGTCGCGACGCGGCCCGCGAAGCGCATCGGAACTGACGAGCAGTGGGAGCGTGCGGAGGCGGCGCTGGTCGCCTCGCTCAAGAAATCCGGCTGTCCGTACGAGATCTCGCCCGGGGAGGGCGCTTTCTACGGCCCCAAGATCGAGTACTCGCTCAAGGATGCGATCGGGCGCCTGTGGCAATGCGGCACGATGCAGGTCGATTTCAACCTGCCCGCGCGCCTCGGCGCGGAGTATGTCGCCACGGACAACACTCGCAAGACGCCGGTCATGCTGCACCGGGCGACCATCGGCTCGATGGAGCGCTTCATGGGCATCCTGATCGAGCACTATGGCGGCGCGTTTCCGCTTTGGCTGGCGCCCGAGCAGGTGGTCGTGCTGAACGTTTCCGAGCATCAGGCCGACTACGCTGCGTCTGTCGCTGACGCGTTGCGCAAGGCCGGCTGGCGCGCAGTCGCTGATTTGCGGAACGAAAAAATTTCCTATAAGATTCGGGAACATAGCCTGCAGAAGTTGCCCTACCAATTGATCGTAGGCGACAAGGAAAAGCAGGCTGGAAACGTGGCTGTGCGCACGCGCGGCGGTGAGGACCTCGGGGCCATGCCCCTGCCGGCCTTCATCGCACGCCTCCGCAGCGAGGCGGGCGCGCTGGGCACAGCCTGAATTTTTGGCGGATCGGGGATCTGCACGGTGGACGCGGCGACCGCAAGCTGCCGCTGGCGGAAGGAGTAGCCCTCATAGCACTCGAAAAGTCGCAGCGGCTCAATGCAGAGATCACCGCGCCCGAGGTGCGTTTGGTCGCGGACGACGGAGAGCAGCTTGGCATTGTGCCGATCGCCGAGGCGTTGCGGTTGGCGGAGGAACGAGCCGTGGATCTGGTGGAGATTGCGCCGCTCGCCAGGCCGCCGGTCTGCAAGCTGATGGATTACGGCAAGTTTCGCTATCGGGAGCAGAAGAAGGCGCACGAGGCGAAGCTCAAGCAGAAGCAGATCCAGGTCAAGGAAATCAAGTTCAGGCCGCGCACCGACGAGGGCGACTACAAGATCAAGCTGGGCAAGCTGATCGAGTTCCTCGAGGAGGGCGACAAGGTGAAGGTGACGCTGCGCTTCCGCGGCCGCGAAATGGCCCACCAGGAGTTCGGCTTCAGGGTGCTGGAACGCGTCAAGGCCGACCTTGAGCCCTACGGGGCGGTGGAGCAGTTTCCGAAGATGGAGGGCCGCCAGATGGTGATGGTGCTGGGGCCGAAGAAGAAGGTGGTGCCGGCGAAAGCCAAGAAACCGGCGCCTGCCGTGGCGAAGCCGGCAGCCAAGGCCGCGGCCGCAAGAGAGTAGTCCGTGCGGCGCCCAGGGCGGGCGCGGCGCGTGCCACAAGTGATGTCCGGGTATCAAGCGCCCGCGAGGCGGGCCACCCGGCGTCAAGCTAAAAGACAGGAGTAAGCATGCCCAAGATGAAGACCAAGAAGAGCGCCGCGAAGCGGTTCAAGGTCCGCTCGAGCGGGACCATCAAGCGCTCGCACGCCTTTATGCGGCACATCCTCACCAAGAAGTCGACCAAGCGCAAGCGCCAGCTGCGCGGCACGGCGTCGGTGTCTCCAAGCAACAAGCGGCAGGTGCGCGCCATGCTGCCGTACTCGGGCTGAGGGGCGAGCTATGCCACGCGTCAAACGAGGAGTAACCGCCCGCGCCCGGCACAAGAAGGTGCTCAAGCAGGCGAAGGGATTCCGCGGCCGGCGCGGCAACGTCTACCGCGTCGCCAAGCAGGCCGTGATGAAGGCGGCCCAGTATGCCTACCGCGATCGCCGGCAGCGCAAGCGCGAGATCCGGTCGCTGTGGATCACGCGCATCAACGCCGCGGTGCGGGAGCTCGGCCTGACCTACAGCACTTTCATGGCCGGACTGAAGCGCGCCAATATCGAGATCGACCGCAAGCTGCTCGCCGACCTGGCGGTGCTCGACAAGCCGGCGTTCGCCAAGATTGCAAACCAGGTCAAGGCAAGCCTCGCGCACTGAGCATCGCATTCTAGAAGAAAGGGCGTGAAGCGAGGGCGAGCCCCTCGCTTCTCGTTTCCAGGGATGGAAGACCTCGAAGCCATCGTCGCACGCGCTCTCGCCGAATTCGGCGGTGCGGCTGAGCCGGCGGCCCTGGAAAATGCCAAGGCGCGCTACCTCGGCAAGAGCGGCGAGCTGACCGCGCTAATCAAGACGCTCGGCGCGCTGCCGGCAGACGCGCGCAAGGCGGCCGGGCAGGCGATCAACGCGGCCAAGGAGCGGCTCGAGCAGGCGCTCGAGGCGCGCCGCGGCGAGCTCGCCGAAGACAAGCTGCGCGCGCAACTTGCGCAGGAGGCGCTCGACGTGACGCTTCCGGGCCGCGGGCGGGGGCGCGGCGGGCTGCATCCGGTCATCCGCACCTGGCAGCGCGTCGAACAGATCTTCCGCACGATCGGCTTCGACGTCGCCGACGGGCCGGAAATCGAAGCCGACTGGTACAACTTCACCGCGCTCAACCAGCCCGAGAATCATCCCGCGCGCTCGATGCACGACACTTTCTACGTCGAGCTGAACGACGCGGACGGCACGCCCTTGCTGCTGCGCACGCATACCAGCCCGATGCAGGTGCGCTACGCGCGCATGCACCAGCCGCCGATCAAGGTGATCGCGCCGGGGCGGACCTACCGCGTGGACTCCGACGCGACGCATTCACCCATGTTCCACCAGGTCGAAGGGCTGTGGATCGACGAGGACATCAGCTTCGCCGACCTGAAAGGCGTGTACACCGATTTTCTGCATCGCTTCTTCGAGACCGACGCGCTCGAGGTTCGCTTCCGGCCGTCGTTCTTTCCCTTCACCGAGCCGTCCGCCGAGATCGACATGCGTTTCGGCAGCGGGCCTCTGGAGGGACAGTGGCTCGAGATTTCGGGCTCCGGCCAGGTGCACCCGAACGTGGTGCGCAACTTCGGCCTCGACCCCGAGCGCTACATCGGTTTCGCCTTCGGCTCGGGGCTGGAGCGCCTGACCATGTTGCGCTACGGCATCGACGACCTGCGCCTGTTCTTCGACGGGGACCTGAGGTTCCTGCGCCAGTTCGCCTGACCCATGAACGTTCCCGAAAGCTGGCTGCGCACCCTGGTCGATCCGTCTTTGACGACGGACGAGCTCGCACATCTGCTCACGATGTCCGGGCTGGAGGTCGAGTCGAGCGCGCCGGTGGCGCCAGAGTTCTCAGGCGTCGCGGTGGCACGCGTGCTCGAGGTCGCCAGGCATCCGGACGCCGACAAGCTGAGCGTGTGCCAAGTCGATACCGGCGCGGGACGCGTCGCAGTGGTGTGCGGAGCACCGAACGTGCGCCGCGGGATGCTCGCGCCCTACGCACGCCCGGGCGCGCAACTGCCCGGCGGCCTCGCCATCAAGGTCGCGAAGGTGCGCGGCGTGGAGAGCCAAGGCATGCTTTGCTCGGCGCGCGAACTCGGGCTGTCCGAGGATCACGCCGGCCTGCTCGAGCTCCACGCAGACGCCGTGCCGGGGAGCGATCTGCGCGTGACGCTCGCGCTCGACGACCGCGTCCTGACCATCAAGTTGACGCCCAACCGTGCCGATTGCCTCTCGATCCTCGGCGTCGCGCGCGAGCTGGCCGCGCTCACCCGCGCGAAGCTGCGAGAGCCCGACACCGCGGCGGTGGCCGCCGCCAGCGCGGCGCACCATCCGGTGCGCATCAGCGAGCCGGCTGGCTGCGGGCGCTTCAGCGCGAGGGTAATCCGCAACGTGAATGCCGCCGCGCCTACTCCTGAATGGATGCGCCGGCGCCTGGAGCGTGCCGGACAGCGCTCGATCTCCGCACTGGTCGACGTGACGAACTACGTGATGCTCGAGCTCGGCCGACCGCTGCACGTCTACGACCTGGACAAGCTGCACGGTCCGATCGACGTGCGTTACGGGCGCAGGGGCGAAAAGGTACTGCTCTTGAACGGGCAGCAAGTCGAGGTCGACGGTTCGGTGCTGTGCATCGCCGACGACTCGGGCGTCATCGGCCTGGCCGGCATCATGGGCGGCGAGTCGACCAAGGCGGAGCCGAGCAGCCGGCACATCTTCCTCGAATCCGCGTTCTTCTATCCGGAAGCGATCGGCGGCCGCGCGCGCCGCTGGGGATTCGCGAGCGACGCGTCGCACCGCTTCGAGCGCGGCGTCGATTTCGACAACAATCTGGCGGGAATCGAGCGCGCGACGCGGCTGATCCTCGATATCTGCGGGGGCGAGCCCGGCCCCACCGAAGATCACGTCGCGCAATTGCCGAGCAGGAAACCGGTGCGCATGCGCGTCGCGCGCGCCCAGAAGGTGATCGGCATCCCGGTGAGCGGCGAGGAAATGGCCGATGTCTTCACGCGCCTGCGTCTGCCGTACGAATGGGAAGGCGAGGCGTTCGCGGTGACCCCCCCGAGCTACCGCTTCGACCTGGAGATCGAGGAGGACCTGATCGAGGAAGTGGCGCGCGTGCACGGCTTCGAGCGCATCCCTGCGCATCCGCCCCGAGCGGCGGCGCGCATGAGCCCGGTCCCCGAGGGGCGGCGCTCGCTGCACGCCCTGCGCGAGCGGCTGGCGGCTTGCGATTACCAGGAAGTGATCAACTTCAGCTTCGTCGAGCCTGCCTGGGAGGCGGATTTCGCCGGCGAGCAAAACCCGATCCGCCTGCTCAATCCGATCGCGAGCCAGTTGTCGGTGATGCGCACCACGCTCATCGGCTCGCTGGTCGCGAACTTGCAGTACAACCATGCGCGCAAGCAACCGCGCATCAGGGTGTTCGAAGTAGGACGCGTGTTCCTGCGCGATGCACGCGCCGCGGACGGCCCGCTCGCGGTGGGCGGCCTGCGCCAGCCGCTGCGCGTCGGCGCGGCGGCCTGCGGGCCGGCGCTCGAGGAGCAGTGGGGCGAGGCGACGCACCGCGCAGTCGACTTCTTCGACGTCAAGGCAGACCTCGAGGCGCTGCTTGCGCCGCGCGTGGCGCGCTACGAGGCGGCGGCGCACCCCGCGTTTCACCCCGGGCGCTCGGCGCGCGTGCTCGTCGACAACGCGCCGGTGGGCTGGGTGGGCGAGCTGCACCCGCGTTGGCAGCGCAAGTACGAACTGCCTCTGCCGGCGGCGCTTTTCGAGCTCGACACCGCAGCGCTGGAACATGTCCCGGTGCCTCGGGCGCAGGTGCCCTCGAAGTTCCCGCCGGTGGTGCGCGACATAGCGATGCTGTTCGATTCCGGCATTGCAGCGCAGCAAATTCTTCAGGCAATCGAGGCGGACAGGCCGCCGATCGTGCAGCAGGTCACGATCTTCGACTTATATCAGGGAAAAAGCCTTGCGCCCGGCAGAAAAAGCCTTGCTTTTCGGGTAGTTATGCAACATACTGAACGCACGCTCACGGATGCCGAAGCAGATTCCGCGCGCGATGCCCTGGTTGGGCTTCTAACGCGTAAATTCTCGGCAACTCTGCGTTCCTAAAAGAGAAATCGGAAAAGCGAAGCTCGGGGGAGCAGTGATGACTCTGACCAAGGCCGAACTGGCCGACCTCCTGTTCGAAAAGGTTGGACTGAACAAGCGCGAGGCCAAGGACATGGTCGAGGCGTTCTTCGAGGAAATCCGCGGGGCGCTCGAGCGGGGCGAAAGCGTCAAGCTGTCCGGTTTCGGCAACTTCCAGTTGCGCGACAAGCCCCAGCGCCCGGGGCGCAACCCCAAGACGGGCGAAGAAATTCCGATCAGCGCCCGCCGCGTCGTCACCTTTCACGCCAGCCAGAAGCTGAAGGCCATGGTGGAGAAGGCGCGCCATGGAGCAGAACCGCAAAAGGGCTGAGCTTCCGCCGATCCCCGCGAAGCGCTACTTCACCATCGGTGAGGTGAGCGAGCTGTGCGGGGTGAAGCCGCACGTGCTTCGGTACTGGGAGCAGGAATTCACGCAGCTCAAGCCGGTCAAGCGACGCGGCAATCGGCGCTACTACCAGCACCACGAGGTGTTGCTCATCCGCCGCATCCGCGAGCTGCTGTACGAGGAAGGCTTCACCATCAGCGGCGCGCGCAACCGCCTCGATCATGCGCTCGCGCCCGAAGAGCGCGGTGAACCGCCGGCGCGCGCAGCGCGCGCTGCTCCCGGCGGCACGGATCTCGCCGCGATCAAGCGCGAATTGCGCGAAGTGCTCGACTCGCTCAGCGCCTAGCGGTGCAGCGGGGCGCCGCGCAGACCCCCTGATATAATCCACGCCCTCGGGGCGTAGCGCAGCCTGGTAGCGTACCTGCATGGGGTGCAGGTGGTCGCGAGTTCAAATCTCGCCGCCCCGACCAGAGATTCTGAAGGCCTCCGTCAGGAGGCCTTTTTCGTTCGGCGGGCCCGCGCGCGCACAATATGCGATCGATGCTCCCGGATCACCGCGCATGGGACAGTTGATCGACGGTCAGTGGCGCGACGCGCGCAGCGACTGGCAGATCGCGAAGGGGCGCTTCGTGCGCGCCGAGTCGAAATTCCGCGACTGGGTCACCGCAGACGGCGGCGCGGGCCCGACGGGAAACGGGGGATTCCGCGCCGCGCCGGGTCGCTACCACCTCTACGTCTCGCGCGCCTGCCCTTGGGCGCATCGCACGCTTATCTTCCGCAGCTTGAAGGGGCTGGAGGACATCGTCGGACTGTCGGTCGTGCACTGGCACCTGGGGCGCGAGGGCTGGACGTTCGAGCCGACCGAGGGCGTGGTCGCCGACAGCGTGAATGGCGCGCGCCTGCTGCGCGAGATCTATCTCAAGTCCGATCCGCGCTGCACCAGCCGCGTCACCGTGCCGGTGCTGTGGGACCGCGAACGCGGCGTCATCGTCAACAACGAGTCGGCCGACATCATCCGCATGTTCAATTCTGCGTTCGACGGCGTCGGCGCGACGCCGGGCGACTATTACCCGCTCGAGCTGCGTAACGAGATCGATGCGCTGAACGAGCGCATCTACCGGACGCTGAACAACGGCGTGTACCGAGCCGGCTTCGCCGCGACGCAGGAGGCCTACGAGGAGGCGTTTGTACAGGTGTTCGAAACGCTCGACTGGCTCGAAGCGCGGCTGGGCGCGCAGCGCTATCTGGCGGGGCACCGCGTGACCGAGGCGGACTGGCGCCTGTTCACCACGCTCGTGCGCTTTGATGCCGTGTACTACAGTCACTTCAAGTGCAACCTGCGCCGCCTGGTCGACTACCCGAATCTATGGCACTACGCGCGCGAGCTCTACCAATGGCCTGGGGTCGCGGCGACCGTCGACCTCGGGCACATCAAGCGTCATTACTACGGCAGCCACGAGAAGCTCAATCCGAGCGGCATCGTGCCGCTTGGCCCGCAGCTCGATTTCAGCGCCCCGCCGTCGCGGCGCGCCTAGGCCGCCTTCGCGCGCTTGGCTTTCGTCCAGCGCTCGACAATCGCGCGCGCGCTGTTCAGCGTCGGGTCCATCGCCTGATCGTGGCCTGCCCGCTTGCAGGTGAGCTCGATCACATAGCCGTTCGGGTCGCGAAAGTAGATCGAGTCGATGAAGCCATGATCGGACACGCCGCGCACCTCGCGCCCCTCGTCCTTGCCCTTCTTGAACATCCGGTCCAGGGTGGCGCGATCCACTTCGAGCGCGATGTGCAGGTCGTAATCGTGCTGGACCTTGAATTCGAAGGGCCGGTCCGGCGCCTCGAAGAAAGCGAGGTAGGAGCCGTCGCCCATCTCGTAAAAGGTGTGCAGCACGTCGGTGCGGCGGCCGGTCTTGGTCTCCTTGATCTCGAGCGCGCCCGCGAGCCTCAGCCCGAGGAAATCCTCGTAGAAGCGGCGCGTTTCTTCGGAATCGCGGCAACGGTAAGCATTGTGATGCAGTCCCTTGATCATGGATCCCTCCAGCGCCTCAGATCGTGACGAACCTTGCCCCCTTGAGCGATTCGGCGAACCCGTAGAACACCTCGTGCACCTTGTTCCAGCTCGGGAGCTTGCGCATGCGCTGCATCCAGCGCTCGACGTTCGGATAGGCGCTGAACTTGCAGCCGACCGCTTTCCCCGCCTCGAGGATGACGGCACCCATGTAGTCGGCGATGCTGATGGCGTCGCCGCACAGATAGGGCTTGTGCGTGCCGAGCAGATACTTGTCCAGGATCTCGAGCCAGCCCTTCGATTTTTCCAGCCCCCACTGAATGGTGCCCTTGTGCACCGCGTCGTCGGGTCGCTGGTGGTTCGGGAAGATCTGCGGGTAGAGCAGCCCGTAGCCGTAGTCGCGGTAGATGTTGGAATTGAACCAATCCATCATCTCGTTCACCTTGGCCCGCTGGCGCAGTTCCTTGGGGTAGGCGGGCGAGCCGCTCTTGTCGGCGAGGTATTTCAGGATCGCCGAGCACTCGGTGAGAATCATGTCGCCATCTTCCAGCACCGGGACGAGCCGGTTCGGGTTGATCGAAATGAACGGTTCCTTGTGGTGCTCGCCGGTAAGCAGGTCGACGACCTTGAGCTCGACGTCCAGCTTCGCTTCGGCGATGAACAGCAGGACGGTGCGCGACGTGGTCGACACCGGGTGCATGTATAGCTTCATGTAGACGCTCCGTACGCTCCCCCGCGGGAAGCGCAACATTATGTGGCAGGACCGCGGACATGGCGAGACCGGCGCCGCAGGCTTTGTGCAAGCGAGCACGTCCGCTAGAATTCGACGTTCACACGATGCGCATCCTGATCTCCAACGACGACGGGTATTTTTCCCCTGGAATCACCGTACTGGCCGAGGCACTGCGTGCCCTGGGCGTGGTCACCGTGGTGGCGCCGGAAAGGGACCGGTCGGGAGCCTCCAACTCGCTGACGCTCGACCGGCCGCTCGCGGTGCGGCAGGCGGCCAACGGCTTCTATTTCGTCAATGGCACGCCGACCGACTGCGTGCACCTGGCGGTGACCGGGTTGCTCGACTTCCTGCCCGACATCGTCGTCTCGGGCATCAATCTGGGCGCCAACATGGGCGACGATACGATCTACTCGGGCACCGTGGCCGCCGCGACCGAGGGCTTTCTGCTCGGGATTCCCTCCCTCGCGGTTTCGCTGGTGGGCAAGGCGGGCCGCCACCACGCCGCGGCGGCGGAGGTTGCGGTGCGCATCGTCGAGCGCTTCGCTCAGGCGCCGTTCGGACAGCCGGTGCTGCTGAACGTCAACGTGCCAGACATGCTCTACGCCGAGTTGGACGGCTTCGAGGTGACGCGCCTCGGCCGGCGCCACAAGGCGGAGCCGGTGGTCAGAATCAACACGCCGCGCGGCGACACGGCGTACTGGATCGGGGCCGCGGGCGGCGCGGCGGACGCGGGGCCGGGCACCGATTTTCACGCCGTCGAGCGCGGCCGGATCTCGGTGACGCCGCTGCAGATCGACCTCACCTTTGGCGCGCAGGTGGCGATGGTGCGAGACTGGCTGCCCCGGTGAACGCGCGCAGCCCGCGAAACCTGTCGGGAATCGGCATGACCTCGCAGCGCACACGCGCGCGCATGGTCGAGCGGCTGCGCGAACAGGGCATTCGCGACGAGCGTGTGCTTGTCGCGATGGGCGCGGTACCACGCCACCTGTTCGTCGAGGAAGCGCTCGCGAGCCGCGCCTACGAGGATACGGCGCTGCCCATTGGCTTCTCGCAGACGATCTCGCAGCCGTTCGTCGTGGCGCGCATGATCGAGGTGCTGCTGGAGGGCCCGCGGGCGCGCCGCGGACTCGGCAAGGTGCTCGAGGTGGGCACCGGCTGCGGCTATCAGGCCGCCGTTCTGGCGCAGCTTGCCGACGAGGTGTACTCGATCGAGCGCCTGGCCGGCATGCTCGAGCGCGCGCGGGCGAACCTTCTCGGCCTCAAGCTTTCAAACCTGAGGCTGGCGCACGGCGACGGCAACCAGGGTCTCGAGAAGGCCGCGCCTTTCGATTCGATCGTGGTCGCGGCCGCCGCCGCGCAGGTGCCGCAAGCCTTGTTACGCCAGCTCGCGCAGGGTGGCAAAATGGTGCTTCCCGTGCGCAGGCCGGGCGCGGCACGCGACGCGCAGCGGCTGATTCTCGTCGAGCGCGGCACGCGCGGCTACGTGGAAACGGAGCTGGACGCGGTCCGCTTTGTCCCGCTGGAGGCGGGTAAGGCATGAATCGACTGACACGCATGTCCGACTGGAAATTGGCGCTGCTTGCGGCCGCCGCCGCGCTCGCCGGCTGCTCGAGCGTTCCCAACGCGGCGCCGGTACGTGAGCACGGGCCGGCGGCCAGGGCTGGCTCGACCCCTCCTGTCGCCGAGCGTACGCCGGTGCCGGGTGCGCGCACCGAGTACGTGGTCAAGCCCGGGGACACGCTCTACAGCATCGCGCTGGAGAACGGCGTGGACTACCGCGATCTGTCGCGCTGGAACAATCTAGGCGATGCGACGAAGATAAGCGTCGGCCAAACGCTGCGCCTGACCTCGCCCCAGGAGGCTGCGGCCGCGCCGCCACCGGGCGTCGAAGTCGGCGCCGCGCGCGGCACGGGTCCGGTCGAGTCGCGACCGCTCGACGCCACTTCGACCGCGCAGCAGGGTGCCGGCGACGGCGGCGTCAAGACTTCGCCCAAGGCGCTGCGCTTGCCGTATTCGAGCGGCAACCTCGCCATGCTGAGCAAGGAGGCGCAATCCTCCGGCGCGCAGCCGGCCGCGCCCCCTCCCGCCGCACCTACGGCCGCGCCGGCGGCGAAGCCCGAGACGAAACCCGAGGTCACGCAGCAGGCCAAGACGGAGGCGAAGCCGGCCTGGCAGCCGTCGGATCCCGACGCCAAGGGCATCGGTTTCATCTGGCCGGCGCATGGCCAGCTGCTGGCGGGCTTTTCCGAGCAGAACAACAAAGGCGTGGACATCGGCGGCCGCCTCGGCGACCCCGTCTACGCCGCCGCGCCGGGCCGCGTCATGTACACCGGTACCGGCATCAGAGGCTACGGCAAGCTGATCGTGATCAAGCATGAGAACGGCTTCAACAGCGTCTACGCGCACAACAAGACGATCCTCGTCAAGGAAGGGCAGACGGTGACGCGCGGCCAGCGCATCGCGGAGCTCGGCGAGTCCGACGCCGACAAGCCCGCGCTGCACTTCGAGATCCGCAAGTCGGGAAAGCCGGTCGACCCGATGAAGTACCTTCCGGCCGAGAAGCCGTCGTCCTGATTCTCAGTCGCGCGCCGCGCGCAGCGCTTCGGCGAGGTCGGCCACCGCGGAAGCGTAGAAGGAGCTACGGTTGTAGCGCGTGAGCACGTAGAAGTTGCGCAATCCGATGCGGAATTCGCTCGGCGCGTCCGGGCTGCCGAGCTCGACCAGGGCGGCGAGCGGGTCTCCCGCGGGCGGCGCGCTGACGGGCACCACGCCGGCACGCGCGAGCTCGTCCAGATCGTAGCGCGGCTGAAGACCGCCGGCGGCGTACGAGCGGTAGCCATCGCCGTCGACGAGGGCGCGCAACTGCACCGCTTCTCCGGAGCCCCAGCCGTGGGCGCGGAGGAAATTTGCGACGCTGCCGATCGCGTCGACCGGGCTGTTGCGCAGATCGGCTACTCCGTCGCCGTCGAAATCCACGGCATAGCGCAGGTAGGTGCTCGGCATGAATTGCGGGATGCCGATTGCGCCCGCGTACGAGCCCTTTGTCGTGAGCGCATCGATGTGCGTGCGGCGCGCGAGCAGCAGGTATTTCTCGAGCTCTCCCCTGAAGTAGTCGGCGCGCCGCGGATAGTCGAACGCCAGCGTGGTGAGGGCATCGAGCACGCGCCAGCGGCCGATGTGGCGTCCGTAGAACGTCTCCACTCCCAGGATCGCGACGACATATTCTTCCGGAACTCCGAACAGCCGCCGCGCGCGCTCGAGCGCCTCCTCGTGACGCATCCAGAATGACACGCCGGCCTCGATGCGACGCTCGCTGAGGAATACACTGCGGTAGTCTTCCCACGACGACGCCTTTTCCGGGGCGCTCGCCGCCATTGTCTGGAGAATTGCGTCCTGGCGCTGCACTTTGGCGAACAGGCGCAGCAGCTGCGGCGCCTGGAAGGCGTGCCGCTCGACCATGCTGCGCACGAAAGCGCGCACCTCCGCCCGCTCGGCGTACGACGGCGGCGCAGGCGGATCGGCGCGCGCAACGCCCGCGCCAAGCGTCAGCAGCACACTGAGTAGGGCGGCCAGGTTTCTCATGTCAGGCGCAATTCTCGCACCAGACGCCTCAGTTCGTGAACATCCGCCGGCGGCGCATCGGCACCGTAGCGCAGCGCCAGGTACAGCTCGCCGATCCGGTGAATGGCGGCGCGCGCACGGGGCAGACTGCGCGCCGCGCGCTCCGAAAAGTCGCGTGGCCCCTCGCCGGGAGCGCGCTCGAGCCCGGTCGCTCGCAGCTTGCGGCAGAAGCGCTGCCAGGCGCGCTGCACCGGGTCGCGCGCCGCGACGCCGCGCAGGGACCAGGCGACCAGCCCCAGCATGAGCGTGCCGAGGATCGTGAACAGCGCCACCGTCAGATTACGCCAGTCGGCGTCCGGCATGCCGACGAAGGTCATCAGATCTCGCTGGCGCTGCGGATCGTAGCTGAGCACCCAGACGTTCCACTTGTGCGCGAGCGCCTCCCAGTCGTAGCGCAGCGCCCGCAGCCATCTCATCTCGGGGCGCATGAGTAGCGGCACCGCCTCGCCCGAGGGGCTGCCGCGCACCAGTTCCGACTCGATGCGGCCGGGAACGGCCGCCGCGGTCGGATCGACGCGCAGCCAGCCTTCCCCCTGGAGGTAGACCTCGGCCCAGGCGTGCGCGTCGGACTGGCGCACGGTGATCACATGGTCGACCGGGTTGAGATCGCCGCCCTGATAGCCGGTCACGACCCGGGCTGGAACCCCGGCGGCGCGCATGAGGAACACGAACGCCGAGGAAAAATGCTCGCAGAAACCGGCCTTCGTCTCGAACAGAAACTCGTCGATCGAATCGCGCCCGAGTGGAGGAGGCTCGAGCGTATAGGCGATGTGGCTCGCGCGCAGCCAGGCGATCGCGCGCGCCAGCACCTGGGCATCGCTGCCGGACTCGCCGCGCCACTGCTGCGCGAGGGCGGTGGCGCGCGGATCGAAGCCCCTGGGCAGGCGCAGCGCGCGCCGCAGTTCCGCGGCATCGGCCTGCTGATCGGGCGCAGCGTCGGTGACCGAATTGAGCCGGTAGCGGATGCGGCTGCGCACCGGGTTGCGTGCGAGGATCTGCCCGTCGTTCGTGAAGCGCGCCCCCTCGGGCAGGCTAGCCGCCGACTCGAGCGCGAACAGCCAGTCGCGGTCGTGCGGCTCCAGCACGATGTCGTAGCTGTAGCGCGACGTTCCACCGGCGGGTGGCTTGAACGGGGCAAGGACGCTCGGCCCCATGCGCCAGGTGCGGCCGTCGAAATCCCACAGCACCGGGCCGCGCCAGTAACGCAGCCTCTGCACCGGCGGCTCTCCCTGGAATTCGGCCCGAAACGCCACGGTGTCCGAGAGCGCGACGTGCGCGAGCGCCCCGGGGGACATGGTGTCGCTCAGACCCGTGACTCCCGCGAAGGCGTCCTGCGGCAGGCCCCACAGCGGCCCCTGGACGCGCGGAAAGAGCAGGAACAGTACCAGCGCCGCAGGCACGGCCTGCGCGAGCAGCACGGCGCCGGTGCGCAGATTCGCGCGCACCGGGCGCTGCGGCGCATTGAAGCCGACCATCGTGGCAACGATCGACAGCAGCGCCGCGAACATCGCCAGGGCAGTGGGGATGCTCTGCGTAAAGAAGAAATTCGTGATGATCAGGAAGAAGCACAGCAGCGCGAGGACGGTGGCATCGCGATGCGTGCGCATCTCGAGCAGCTTGAGCCCCGAGAACAGGACGAGCAGCACGATTCCCGGGCCGCGGCCGAACAAGGTGTGGTACTGGAGCCAGATTCCTGCCATCGCCGCGGCCGCGATCGCCAGCAGCGTCCAGCGCGACGGAAGCGCGCCGCGCAGGCGCGCAAGCAGCGCGCGCCAGGCGTACAGGGCGGCTACTAGAGCGCTTACCCACCAGGGCGCGCGCGTGGCGTGTGGCGCTACCACGATGAGGAGCGACAGCATGAGACCGGCCAGGTCGCGTCCCGTGACGGCGCGCAATTCCGGCGCGAGCGGGTGCGGGACTGCGCTCATGGCGCCTGGTACAGCGCCAGCGCCTGCAGGCAGGCGGCGCGATGCGCGTCGCCGCGCTGCGGTGCGAGCGTCACCCCCGGCAGGCGCAGCCCGTAGCGTGCGCCGCCGCGGTCGGCCGACAGCACCCAGCCCGCCAGGCGCGACAGCCGTTGCTCGAGCCCGGCCGTGGCGGGCAACAATTGCCAGTCGAGCCATAGCTCGGCCGCGACGTCGCCGGAGAACTGCTTGGTGAGCATGTCGTCGCTGCGCGCCACCGCTTTCCACGCCACGTGCCGCGGCGAGTCCGAGAGCTGGTAGCTGCGCAGGCCGGCGAAATCGTCGCTGCCTTGCGCCTGGGCGCGCGCAGCGCCCGCGCTCGAACCCGCGCTCGCAGGAGGCATCTCGGAGCGCTCGGGGCGCGGATAGATCAGGCACCGTGCGTCCGGCTCGACGTAGCTCCAGGCGCGGAACAGACCGAGCGGGAAGCGCGTCTCGAGCATCACGCGGCCGAGCGACAACCAGCCGCGGCGGGCGGCAGGCACCGCGAGCACCACCTCTGCGGCAGTATCGGGCGGGACGTCGGTGACCATTTGCGCGCCGCTCGCCCGGTGGCGCACCAGAATCGCGGGGCGCTCGAATCCGACGCCGCCGTCGAGGTAGATACGGAACTGCGCGGCTTCGCCGGCGTACACCGGCTCGGCACGCCCCACGCTTATCGACAGGCGCGCGAGATTGCGCGCGGTCTGCACCATCGCCGCCAGGCCTACGCCGGCGAGCAGGAAGGTCAGGGCGAAGCCGAGCGAGATCGCGTAGTTGATCGACCCGACGAGCAGGATGAGGAGCGCCGCGCCGTACATCCAGCCCAGCCGCGTCGGGACGATGTAAACGCGCCGGTGGCCCAGCACTACGGTGCCTTGCTCGGGCGGCGTGAAGCCGTACAGCCAGTTGGCGAGACGCGGACGGTCTAGCGGGCTGCGGATCACGCGCGCTTCAATTCTTGGGGCCGTCGTAATGCCATCGCTTCTTCCACGCCGCGATCACCCGGCTGGGATAGTCGGCCTGTCCCAGGCTGCCGTTGTAGCGACCCAAGGCGCGGAAGTAGTCACCCTTTTCCCGGTCCAGGTAATAGCGCAGGATCACGCAACCATAGCGCAGGTTGATGCGCAGGTGAAACAGGTTGTCGTGCGGCCGGCCGATCAGCTTGATCCAGAACGGCATGACCTGCATGTAGCCGCGCGCGCCGGCCTGCGAGATCGCGTACTTGCGGAACCCGCTCTCCACGTCGATGACGCCGAGCACGAGCTGAGGGTCGAGGCCGGCCCGGGTGGCCTCGTACTGCACGGTCCTGAGCAGTTCCAGGCGCATCAAGCGGTCCGGCACCTGCTTGGCGAGGCGTTGGGACATCTCGCTCAGCCAGCGCTGCGCGTCCTCCTGCCGGCCGAACATGAGGGTCGGCGGGGGGCGATCGCCGACCGCCGCCGACAGCGTCGCGCGAACCGCGTCGGCAAGCGGCTCGTACTGCTGGGCGCCGGCCATGGCCGCCGCCGGTGCGAGCAGCGCGACCGCGAGCAGCAGGCAACTCGGCGCGGCCCGGAAGTTCATCCCTCGGCGAGTCGCTCCCGGAGGAAGCGCAGCGCGTCGCCCAGAGCGAGATGGCGTGGCTGCGCGTCGCGCCTGCCCTTGTACTCCAGAGTGCCCGCGGCGAGGCCCTTGTCCGACAGCACTACGCGGTGTGGAATTCCCAGCAGGTCCATGTCCGCGAACAGCACGCCTGGCCGCTCGTCCCGGTCGTCGAGCAGCGCGTCCACTCCCGCGGCCAGCAGCTCGGCATAGAGGCGGTCGGTCGCCTCGCGCACCGCGGCGCTCTTGCGATAGCCGATCGGTACCAGGCTCGCTTCGAACGGCGCCATGGGCCGCGGAAAGGCGATGCCGCGCTCGTCGTGGTTCTGCTCGATCGCGGCCGCCACGATGCGCGTCACGCCGATGCCATAGCAGCCCATCTCCATCGGCCTGGTCTCGCCCTTCTCGTCGAGGAAGGTCGCCTTCATCGCGTCGGAATACTTGGTGCGCAGCTGAAAGATGTGGCCGACTTCGATGCCGCGCTGGATGCGAAGCACGCCCCCGCCGTCCGGGCTTGGGTCGCCTTCGACCACGTCGCGCAGATCGCCGACCAGCGCCGGCTCGGGCAGATCGCGGCCCCAGTTGACGCCGGCGAGGTGAAAGCCTTCCTCGTTTGCGCCGCACACGAAATCGCTCATGGCGGCGACGCTGCGGTCGGCCAGCACGCGCACCCCGGTCGCGCCCACGGGCCCGATGTATCCCGGTTTGCAGCCGAGGTGGCGTTGGATCTCGGCGTCGGTGGCGAAGCGGAACGGCGCGAGCTGCGGCAGCTTGCCCGCCTTCACCTCGTTCAGCGAGTGATCGCCGCGCAGGAGCAGCAGGTTGAACTGGTCGTCGTGCATCAGCGCGATCGCCTTGACCGTTCGCTCGAGCGGCACTGCGAGCAGCTCGGCGACTTCCTCGCAGCGGGTCTTGCCCGGCGTCGGCACCTTCCTCATGCTCGCGGAAGGCGCCTTGCGCGCTGCGGCCGGCGCCAGCGCTTCGGCGAGCTCTATGTTCGCCGCATAGGAGGAGTCCGGGCAGTAGGCGATGGCGTCCTCGCCCGAGTCCGCGAGCACGTGAAACTCGTGCGACCCGGTACCGCCGATCGCCCCGGGGTCGGCAGCGACCGCGCGAAAGCGCAGCCCCAGGCGCGAGAAGATCCGGGTGTAGGTGTCGTACATGTTGCCGTACTCGCGCTGCAGATCCTCGTGGCTGGCGTGAAACGAGTAGCCGTCCTTCATGAGGAATTCGCGCGCACGCATCACACCGAAGCGTGGCCGTATCTCGTCGCGGAATTTCACGTGCATCTGGTAGTAGTGCACCGGCAGCTGGCGGTAGCTCTTGATCTCGCGGCGCGCAATGTCGGTGACGACCTCCTCGTGCGTAGGCCCGAAAAGAAAGTCACGCTGGTGGCGATCCTTGATCTTCAGCAGCTGCGGCCCAAAGGTCTCCCAGCGGCCCGATTCCTGCCACAGCTCGGCGGGGATGACGCAGGGCATTTGAACTTCGAGCGCTCCGGCGCGGTCCATTTCTTCGCGCACCACGGCCTCGACCTTGCGCAGCACGCGCAGCCCGACGGGCATCCAGGTGTAAAGACCGGAGCCCAGACGGCGGATGAGCCCCGCGCGCAGCATGAGCTTGTGGCTGACGAGTTCGGCCTCGGAGGGTGCTTCCTTGAGGGTGCCGATGAAGAATCTGGAGCTGCGCATCGTTGGCTCGCTTCGCGGCCCTACGCCATTCTCGCTGTAGCGTTGTAATTGCCGGAAGGCTGTGGAAAAATCGTTGCCGATTCTAACGTAAGGCGCCGTGCTCATGCTCGACAAGGATGGATTCCGACCCAACGTAGGCATCATCCTGGCGAATGCGCGCGATGAGGTGTTCTGGGGCAAGCGCGTCAGCCAGCACGCCTGGCAGTTTCCGCAGGGAGGAATCAAGCACGGCGAGACCCCGGCGCAGGCGATGTACCGCGAGCTGGAGGAGGAGATCGGCCTGCTGCCGGAGCACGTCAGGATTCTGGGGCGCACACGCAACTGGCTGCGCTACGAAGTGCCCGAGCATTGGGTGCGGCGCGATGGGCGCGGGACCTACAAGGGACAGAAGCAGATCTGGTTTCTGTTGCGGCTCGTCGGTCGCGATTGCGACGTGAGGCTGCGCGCCAGCGGCCATCCCGAGTTCGACGCGTGGCGCTGGCACGAGTTCTGGATACCGCTCGAGGCGGTGATCGAATTCAAGCGCGAAGTCTATCGACAGGCGCTCGAGGAGCTGCACCGCTTCCTCGCCAGCGACCGGCGTCAGGGTCAAAGCCGCGCGGAGCAGGTCACCGGCTGAAGCCGCGCCGGGCGCCGCGGGCGCCGGCTGGCGGACACGCGGGAGGCGACATGGAACGCAACTATCACGCATTGCCGAGCCGCACGCTAGGCGCGGGTGCGGGCTTGCGCCGGCCCGCCCAGGCGCAGCCGAGCATCGAGCTCGAATCGCCCGCGCGCGAGGTGATGACCGATCTGAGCCGCGTGAGCGCGGCGACGATCGGTCCGCAGGCGCCGGTGGGCGGCGCGAACCAGTACATGATGGCGCGCGGCGTGCGCCTTCTGCTGGTGATCGACGAGCAGGAGCGCGTCCTGGGCCTCATCTCGGCGACCGATATCCTCGGCGAGCGGACATTGCGGGAGGCTACCGCGCGCGGGCTGCGACGCGACGAACTGACCGTCGCCGATATCATGACGCCGGCAGAGCAGGTGGAAGTGATCGCGCTCGAGGAGATCGACGGCGCGCGCGTCGGCCACGTCGTCGCCACCTTGCTGCACGCCGGGCGGCAGCATGCGCTGGTCGTCGACGCGGCGCCGGATTCCGGCCGATTCATGGTGCGCGGCGTTCTTTCGCTGTCGCAGGTCGCCCGTCAGCTCGGCAGGCCCCTGCAGCTTGCCGAGGTCGCGCGCACGTTCGCGGAGATCGAGGTCGCGCTCGGCCACTGAATAGCGATGCTCAATCATTAGGATTGTGAAAATCGATTTGATCAATTGATGAGCGCCTCGTACCCTAGGCACGTCGAAGCCGGAAGCGGCACCACCCTTTACAAGGAGGCACCACCATGAAACTCAAAGGCACCAAGACGCACGACAATCTGAAGGCGGCGTTCGCGGGCGAGAGCCAGGCGAACCGGCGCTATCTGTACTTCGCCGCGAAGGCGGACGTGGAAGGCCAGAACGACGTGGCGGCGCTGTTTCGCTCGACGGCCGAGGGCGAGACCGGGCACGCGCACGGGCACCTGGAGTACCTGGAGCAGGTGGGCGACCCGGCCACCGACCTGCCGATCGGCAAGACGCGCGAGAACCTGAAGGCGGCGGTGGCGGGCGAGACGCACGAGTACACCGACATGTATCCGGGCATGGCGAAGATGGCGCGCCAGGAGAAGTTCGAAGAGATCGCGGACTGGTTCGAGACGCTGGCCAAGGCCGAGCGCTCGCACGCCAACCGCTTCCAGAAGGCGCTCGACGCGCTGCAGGACTGAGCGCAAGGGCGGCGGACGCGGGAGGGCGGCGCAGGCCGCGCCTCCCGTTTTTCATCCGGAGACGCGAAATGACACGGATTGCGAGGGACTCCCTGCTCACGCTCGAGGACTACGCGCGCCAGCGCAAGGAGTTCCGTGCCAAGGTGATCGCGCACAAGAAGCTGCGCACGGTCGCGCTCGGCGGTCACGTCACGCTGCAGTTCGAGGACGAACTGACGATTCGCTACCAGATCCAGGAAATGCTGCGTATCGAGCGCATCTTCGAGGACGAGGGCATCCGCGGGGAACTGGACGCGTACAATCCGCTGATACCGGATGGCAGCAATCTCAAGGCGACCATGATGATCGAGTACCCGGACCCGGCCGAGCGTCAGCGCATGCTCGGGCGCCTGAAGGGCATCGAGGACCGCGTCTGGATCCAGGTCGAGGGCTGCGAGCGCGTGTACGCCATCGCGGACGAAGACCTGGAGCGGGAGAACGAGAAGAAGACTTCCTCGGTGCACTTTCTGCGCTTCGAGCTGAGCGACGAGATGCGCAAGGCGCTCAAGTACGGCGTCGCGCTCGCCATGGGTGTCGACCATCCCGAATACCGCGCGACGCTCGACAGCGTGCCTTCCGAAGTCCGGGCCTCCCTGGCGGGCGATCTCCTCTAGGCGCCCGGTGCGCAGGCTCGTCCCTCTCACTCTGTGCGGGCTGCTGCTCGGCTGCGGCGGCGCTCCGCCCGCGCCGGTGAAGAGCGACTGGCAGGTCGCGCAGGAAAAGAAGGACTGGCTGGAGCACGCGCCGTCGGCGCTGCCACCGTATCCCAGGTCGGATCACCTGCTCGAGTTCAATGTCGCGGCGGTCGCCAGTTTCCGCTTCTTCATCGATGCCAGCTCGTTCAGCGTCGGGTCCGACGGTGTGGTGCGCTACGTGCTCGTCGCACGCAGCCCGAGCGGCGCGGAGAACGTGAGCTACGAAGGCATCCGCTGCGCCGGCAGGAGCTATCGCTTGTACGCCACGGCGCGTCGCGACGGCACGTGGACCGAGGCGCGTGATGACCGCTGGCGTCCGATTCCACGCGAGTCGGTCGACTGGCACCGCGCCTTGAGCGACGACTACTTCTGCCCGCGCGGGATGACAATCGCTTCGGCCGCGGAGGGCATCGACGCGCTCAAGCGCGGCGGCAATCCCGCGGCAGCCGGCGACTCGCGGCCGACCAGCGGCGATTAGAGCAGTACCAGGTTGTCGCGGTTGATGAGCTCGGGCTCGTCGGCGTAGCCCAGGATCCCCTCGATGTCGGCGGAGGGGCGGCGCATGATGAGCCGGGTTTCCGTGGCGGAATAGTTGGCCAGGCCGCGCGCTATCTCGTGGCCATCGGGATCCACGCAGGCGACGACCTCGCCGCGCTCGAAGCTGCCGCCGACGCCCGTGACGCCGATCGGCAGCAGGCTCTTCCCGTCCCGCACCAGCGCCTTCACCGCGCCGGCGTCGAGCGTCAGCCTGCCGGCGACGGTAAGGTGATCGGCGAGCCACTGCTTGCGCGCCGCGAGCGGCACCGTCTTCGCGACGAGCAGGGTGCCGACGCGCTCGCCGCGCGCCAGCCGCAGCAGCACGTCCGGCTCGCGTCCCGAAGCGATCACGGTGTGCGCGCCGCTGCGGGCCGCGCGCCGCGCCGCGAGCACCTTGGCGATCATGCCGCCCTTGCCATGCGCGCTGCCGGTGCCTCCGGCGAGACGCTCCAGGCGCGCGTCGCCCGCCTCGGCGTGCTCGATCAGACGCGCGTTCGGGTTGCGTCGGGGGTCGGCATCGTACAGGCCGGCCTGATCCGTCAGGATGATGAGGGCATCGGCTTCGATCAGGTTCGCCACCAGCGCGCCCAGGGTGTCGTTGTCGCCGAACTTGATCTCGTCGGTCACCACGGTGTCGTTCTCGTTGATCACCGGAATGACGCCGAGCTCCAACAGCTTGCGCAGCGTCGAGCGCGCGTTCAGGTAGCGCTGCCGGTCCGCGAGGTCGGCGTGCGTGAGCAGGATCTGCGCCGTCGACAGGCCGTGCTCGCGGAAGCAGGTCTCGTAGCACTGGATGAGGCCCATCTGCCCGACCGCGGCCGCCGCCTGCAGCTCGTTCATGGCGTGCGGCCGGCGCGTCCAGCCGAGGCGCTGCATGCCTTCCGCGATAGCGCCGCTCGATACGAGTACGCAGCGCTTGCCGAGCTGGTGCAGCCGCGCGAGCTGCGCCGCCCAGCGCGCGATCGCCTCGACGTCCAGGCCGCGGCCCTCGTTGGTGACCAACGAGCTCCCGACCTTGACCACCATGGTCGTGGCTGTCGCGATCGGCCCGGTCATCGCAGTCTCCTTCAAGCCGCGCGTCGCGTGCGCGCCGCGGGCTGCCTGCCGTCGGCCAGAAAGCGTTGCGCGGCGTTGCACACCTCGCGGCAGCCCTGGCCG
>DASPRB010000085.1:0-13107 GCA_035624675.1 Burkholderiales bacterium | reverse complement strand
TCCTTGCCGCTGTGGTCGTCGGAGACGTAGATCTGGATGCGGTCGCTGCCGTCCTGCAGCACGCCGAAGCTCGCCTTGCCCATGACGCGCTTGAGCATCAGGCGGCCCGCGATCGTCGCCTCGGGCGCGCTCTTTTCCAGCTCCTCGGCCGACAGCCCGCCGTAGCGCGCGGCGAGCTCGGCGCTCGCGTCCGTGCCCGCGAAGTCGTTCGGAAACGCCGGCCCTTCCGCGCGCAGCTTGGCGAGCTTGGCGCGCCGCTCGGCGATGATCTGGTTCTCGTCCTGCGCGGGCTGCGGCTCGGGCTTCTTGGGCTCCTGCATGCTCAATCTCCTTTACAACCCCTGCTTTAGGCTCGCGGTGATGAACACGTCCAGGTCGCCGTCGAGCACCGCCTGCGTGTTGCCGACCTCGACGCCGGTGCGCAGGTCCTTGATGCGCGACTGGTCGAGCACGTAGGAGCGGATCTGGCGCCCCCAGGCGATCTCGGTCTTCGAATCCTCGAGCTTGTCGCGCTCGGCCTGGCGCTTGCGCAGCTCGAGCTCGTAGAGCTTCGACTTGAGCATCGCCATCGCCTCGGCGCGGTTCCTGTGCTGCGAGCGGTCGTTCTGGCACTGCACAACCTCTCCAGTCGGGATGTGCGTGATGCGCACGGCGCTGTCGGTGCGGTTGACGTGCTGGCCACCGGCGCCCGATGCGCGGTAGGTGTCGATGCGCAGGTCGGCCGGGTTGATTTCGATCTCGATCGTCTCATCGACCTCGGGATAGACGAACGCACTCGCGAAAGAGGTGTGGCGCCGTGCGTTCGAGTCGAACGGGGACTTGCGCACGAGGCGGTGGGTCCCAGTCTCGGTGCGGAGATGGCCGTAGGCATAGTCGCCATTGACCTTAAGCGTCGCGCTCTTGATTCCAGCGACCTCGCCCTCGGACTGCTCGAGGATCTCGACCCTGAAACCCTTGCGCTCGCAGTACTTGACGTACATTCGCTCGAGCATCGAGGCCCAGTCCTGCGCCTCGGTACCGCCGGCACCGGCCTGGATGTCGACGAAGCAGTTGTTCGGGTCGAGCGGATTGGAGAACATGCGCCGGAACTCGAGCGCGGCGACGTCCTTCTCCAGGCCCGCCGCTTCGCGCCCGATCTCCTCGAGCGTGGCGTCGTCCTTGTCGGCGGCGGCCAGCTCGAACAGCTCGCGCGCGTCGCCGAGCGACGTGCCGACGCGCTCCAGCGTGCGCACCACGCCGTCCAGCAGCTTCTTTTCCTTGCCGAGCTCCTGGGCGCGCTGCGGCTTGTCCCAGAGTTTGGGATCCTCGAGCTCGCGGTCGAGCTCTAGCAGACGCTTCTTCTTCGCGTCGAAGTCAAAGATACCTCCGCAGCTCGCCGACCCGGCCTTGCAGGTCCACGAGGGAGGAGGCGATCTGGTTGCTGCGTTCGGCTTCCATGGCGCGCGGCCAAAAGCGCGGATTATACAGGTGGCGGCAGCACCATCTGCGTCTGCGTGACGAGCGCCACCAGCTTGCCCGACTCCGCGGTGAGCCGCGTCTGCCACACCATCGTCGTCCTGCCGCGGTGCACCGGGCTGCACTCGGCGCGCAGCCGCGTGTTCACCGGCGCCGCGGCGAGGAAATTGGTCTTCGACTCGATCGTCGTGGTGCGCGCGCCCGCCGGCAGGTTGACGAAAGTGCCGACCGCACCGAGCGTGTCGGCGAAGGCCATGACGGCGCCGCCGTGCAGGACGCCGCCGGTGGTGCACAGCTCCGGGCGCACGGTGAGCTCGGCGGCCACGCGCTCCGGGCCCACCTCGGTGAAGCGCACGCCCATCAGCTCGGGGAACAGGCCCTTCCAGCGCTCCTGCATGTCCGACGCGGCGCTCATCTGACCTCCTTGCCGGTGTAGTCCTCGGCGATGCGGTCCTCGAAGAAGCTGGTGGGATTGGGGGCCGCCATGAAGCGGCGGTACACCTCGGGCCAGACCTTCTCGTACTGGAACACCCTGCCGTTCGACATCTCGACCTCGAGCATCTGGGCCTTCTCGTCGTAGCCCACCGAGCGGATCTTGGAGGAATTGACGCGCTTGCGCTCCATGTCAGGCCCCTTCCACCCGTACCTTGTCGCCGGGGCGCACGGCGGCTAGCACGCGCGCGTCGCCCACGATCCGGCCGAGCAGGTTGCAGCGCGTGACGAGCCTGGGCTTGCCGTCGGTCGAGATCGGGGTGGGGCCGTAGGGCAGCGCGAGCGCCGCGCCCTCGACCCAGAAGCACACCGTTCCCGGCTCGACGATCTGGCGCGCTCCGGGCTCGAGGTTCGCGTTCACGGGAGCCTCGAAATACAGCTCCTCGCCCCAGGTCTGGGCGCGCGACTCGAAGGGCAGCGCCTCGACGAGCGCCTCGGCGGTGGGCGTGTCGTCCAGCGCGACCTCGACGGTCGTCCTGCCCGCGGTGATGCGCAGCCTGTGCATGGCGGGATTCGCCTCAGGTCTCGATGTGCTCGACGTTCAGCTGCACGCTCTTCAGGCCGTTGAACTCGTTCACCGCCAGGCGGTAGGCGGCACGCACGCGCGCGCCGAGCGGTGCGCCGTGCGGCTGCGCGCCGCGCTCGAGCGCGTTGAAGCGGATCGCCTCGAACCTTCTGCCGTCCTTCGCGAGGCGCAGCTTCAGGTGCCGCTCGCCCACCACGCGCTGGCTTTCCACGGCGAATGTATCGCAGAACATCGGCTGCGGAAAGCCTTGGCCCCAGATCTGCCCTTCGATGAGCTGCGCGACGCCGAGCGTCGCGTGCTCGGGCTCGAGCTCGCCGTCGGTTTCGAGTACCGGCGCGAGCGCCTCCGGCGGGATCATTTCGGCCGCCGCGCGCTCGAAGACGGCGGCGAAGCGCTCGAAATCGCGCTCGCGCAGCGTGAGCCCCGCGGCCTGCGCGTGGCCGCCGAAGCGCAGGATCAGGCCGGGCTCGCGCTTGGCGACCAGGTCGAGGCAGTCGCGCAGGTTCAGCCCGGGGATCGAGCGCCCGGAGCCGCGCAGCAGCCCGCCGTCGGCCCGGGCACAGCACACCACCGGGCGGTGCAGGCGCTCGCGCAGGCGCGCGGCGAGGATGCCGACCACGCCCTGGTGCCAGCCCGGCTGGAAGAACGCCGCCGCGGCACCGCGCGCCTCGGCGAGGCGCTCGGTGGCCTTCAGCGCCTCGTCCAGCATCTCGCCCTCGATGCGGCGGCGCTCGCGGTTGAGCTGGTCGAGCTGCTGCGCGATGTTGGCCGCGCGCGACTCGTCGTCGGTCACCAGGCATTCCACGCCCAGGCTCATGTCCGCGAGGCGCCCCGCCGCGTTCAAGCGCGGGCCGGCGACGAATCCCAGGTCGAACGCGCTCGCCTGCGCCGGCGCGCGCCCCGCGATGCGCAGCAGCGCGGCGAGCCCCGGCAGGCCGCGCCCGGCGCGCAGCCTCTTCAATCCCTGCGCCACCAGGATGCGGTTGTTTGCGTCGAGCGGAACGACGTCGGCCACCGTGCCGAGCGCGACCAGGTCGGCGAGCGCGCCGAGGTTGGGCTCGCCGCCCGCGCCGAAGGCGCCGCGCCGGCGCAGCTCGGCGCGCAGCGCGAGCGCGACGTAGAACATGACGCCGACGCCGGCGAGCGCCTTCGACGGGAACGTGCAGCCGGGCTGGTTCGGATTGACGATGCACTCGGCGGCCGGCAGCTCGGGCCCGGGCAGGTGATGGTCGGTGATCAGCGTCGCCATGCCGAGCCCGCGCGCGCGCGCCACGCCTTCGACGCTCGCGATGCCGTTGTCGACGGTGACGAGCAGCTGCGGCCGGCGCTGCGCGGCCAGCTCCACCAGCTCGGGCGACAGCCCGTAGCCGAGCGCGAAGCGGTCCGGCACCAGGTAGTCGACCTCGGCGCCGAAGGCGCGCAGCGCGCGCACGCCGACGGCGCAGGCAGTGGCGCCGTCCGCATCGTAGTCGGCGACGATCAGGATCCTGTGCCGCGCGGCGATCGCGTCGGCGAGCAGCGCCGCGGCGGCCTCCGCGTTGGCGAGCAGCGATGGCGGCGCGAGGCGCGCGCTGTCGTAGGCGAGCTCCTCGGGCGAGCGGATGCGGCGCGCGGCGTACACGCGCGCGAGCACCGGGTGCAGGCCGGCGCGCTCGAGCGCGCGCCGGTCGGCCTCGGCATAGGCACGCACCGCGAACTTCACGCGTAGCTCCCCAGCGCGCGCGCGCGGCGCCAGAAGCGCCGCAGGTCGCCGCGGATCGTCTCGAAAGAGAGCGCCTGCGCGCCGTCCGGAACGCGCAGCGTCAGCATGCCGACGTCTCCGCCGCGCAGCGCCTCGAGCAGCGGCGCGAACCAGCGCGACTCGAGCTCGAGCAGACCCTCGCGGAAGGCTTGCGTGTCGCCGAGCGCGCAGGCGGCGCGCAGGGTGTCGAGCACCAGCAGGTGCCTGCCGTCCTGCGGTGCGCGCGCGAGCCATTCCTCCGCGGAGCGCGGCAGCGGCCGGTGGCGCATGCCGGCGAGCCGCGCCAGCCCGAGCGCGACCGGCTCGTCGGCAACGACCGATTGCCAGGGGCCGCGCGCCGCCGCGGGCAGCGCGCCGGCGCCCCACAGCCACAGGCTGTTCACCGCGGGTGCGCCGCGCTCGCCGCGCGCGCGGTTCACCGGATGGTCGTGCAGCAGCATCTGCAGCTCGTTGAGCAGCGCATGCCAGCGGCGCGTGTCGGAGCCCGCGGCGAGCTGCGCGTCGAGGTCGGAGCCGGCCACGGCGAGCGGCGACTCGGCGGCCACTGCCATGTCGACCTCGAGCCGCGCGCACCAGCGCTCGGGGCGCAGCGGGTATAGCGCGAACGATCCGGCAAAGTGGGTGCCGAGCGTCTCGCACAGCGCCTCGGCCTCCTTGCGCGAGATCTCGAAGGCGGCGCTCGGCACGAGCGCCATCGCGTCGCCGTGCAGGCGCAGGTGCACCGGGTCGGCGCGCATCCAAGGCGCCGTCCCGGGCGCGCCGTCGGGCGCGCCCTCGGCGAGCACGGTGAGCGCGCCGGCGGGAAGCGGCGCGTCCTCGCCGAGGAACGCCTCGGCGAGCCAGCGCTCGGGCGAGAGCGCTTCCGACCAGTCCGAGCGCCCGCGCGCGAGCAGCATCTCGAGCGCCGGCAGGTGCAGCCCGCCGAGCGCCTCGCGCAGTGCTTCGCGTACGGGCAGCAGCCCCGGAACGAGCAGCTCGAGGTGCATCAGGCGGCCGCGAGCTCGACGACGCGCGCGCGCCCATTCAGCAGGTGGCGCGCGAGGATCTTGTACTGGTCGAGGTCGAAGCGCGGCCGCGCGCCGCCCTCGAGCAGTTCGGCGACCTCGGCTTCGGAACCGGCGGTGCCGAGGTAGCACCAGTTGTGCACCACGTGCACGTCGGTCGCGTCGCGGCTGCGGTCGTCCTCCACCACGGCGACCGGCCCGCGCCAGGGCCAGGACGGCGTTTTCAGCCGGCCGAGCGCCGCGGCCACGCGCGCGTCGTGCAGCGCCGCGCTCTCATGTCCGGCGCATACGCCCGCGCAGCGCCCGATCTGGTGGCGAAAGCACGCGCCGCGCCGCCTCGCCGTCCGTTCCAGGCCGAGCGCCTGCAGGCACAGGCCGTGCTCGTCCGCGAGGCCGCGCAACGCGGCGAGCGCCGCGCGCCTGGAGCGAAATACGCCGTAGACCTGCGGCACCGCGTCGGCGTCGATCTCGTCGCCCTGCGCGAGGCGCAGCGACGCGCCGTCGCGCACGAAGCCGCACAGCTCGCTCGCGCGCCGCAGGCGGCGGTTGTACACCGGCGCCAGTTCCTTCACGAGCTCGGCTTCGCGCAGCAGCGCGCCGAGCTCGCCCGCGGTGCGCCGCCAGTCGATGCGGCGCACCTCGCGCGCGAGCTGCATCTCGCGCGCCGAGCGCAGGTCGTCGGCGAAGTGCGCGAGCACGCGCGTGCGCAGGGCGACGCTCTTGCCGACGTACAGCGGCGTGCCGCCCTCGCCGTAGAACAGGTACACCCCCGGCGCATCGGGGATCGCGTCGATCGCCGCGCGCTCGATGTGCGGCGGCAGCGTCTGCTGGCGCGCGAGCTGGCGCGCGGCGGCGCCGAGCGCCTCGGCGCCGTGTTCGGCCGCCGCGACGCGCAGGAACTGCCACACCGCCTCGGCGTCGCCGAGCGCGCGGTGCCGCGCGCGGCAGGCGAGCCCGTGGCGCGCGATCAGGCTGTCCAGGTTGTGGCGCGCGTGCCCGGGGTACAGGCGGCGCGAGAGCTTCACCGTGCACAGCGTGCGCGCGCTGTAGCGGATCCCGGCGCGCTCGAACTCCTGGCGCAGGAAGCCGTAGTCGAAGCGCGCGTTGTGCGCCACCACGACGCGCCCGGCGAGCCGCTCGTGCAGATCGCGCGCGAGCGTCGCGAAGGTCGGCGCGTCCGCCACCATGTCGTTGGTGATGCCGGTAAGCGCCTGGATGGCGGGCGGGATGGGGGTCTCGGGATTGACGAGCGTCGACCACTCGCCGCTCGGCTCGCCGTCCTCGACCTCGATCACCGCGATCTCGGTGATGCGGTCCCAGCTCGCGTTGGCGCCCGTGGTCTCCAGGTCGACGATGGCGAGCGGCGCGTCGAGCAGCGGCATCATGGATAACCGTCCCGCTTGCAGGATATCAGACGAGCTGCGCGAGCTGCCACGCCGCGAAGCCGAGGATCGAGACGCCCGAGACCAGGTTGATCGCGCGCATCGGCCGCGGCCCGAGGCGGCCGTGCAGCCGGCCGGCGCCCGTCGTCAGGATCAGCCACCACGACGCGGAGCCGAGGAACACGCCGAGCGTTATCACCGCCGCCGCCGTATAGTTTGCGCCCTGCGCGAGGCCCAGGCCCGCGAAGATCGCCGCAAAGGCGAGGATCGTCGGCGGGTTGGCGAGCGTCAGCCCGAGCGTGGACAGGAAGGCGGCCGCGAGCGGCGTCTTTTCAGTCGGAACATTGATTGAGGAGGCCGGTGCCGCAGCCAGGGCACGCACACCTAGATAGGCGAGGAAGGCAGCGCCGGCGAGGCCGAGCCAGAGCCTGTGCGCCTGCAAGAGCCCCGATACCGCCGTCAGGCCGAAGGCCGCGATCGCGCCGTAGATCGTGTCGCCGACGGCGATGCCCAGCCCGGTCACCAGGCCGGCGAGCGCGCCCGAGGCGACGGTGCGGCGAAAGCACAGCAGCCACATCGGGCCCACGGTAGCGGCGAGCACGAAGCCGAACGCGAGCCCCTTGAAGAACACGCCGGTCATCGCATCGGCACGAAGCGCGGCTGCGCGTACACGCGTCTCAGCCAGGCGCGGATCGCGGGGTAGGGCGCGAGCTCGATGCCGCCGTCCTCCGCGCAGTGCGTGTAGGCGAACAGCGCGATGTCGGCGACCGAATAGGCGCCGCCGACGAAATACGGCTCGCGCGCGAGGTGTCCCTCCATGACCGCGAGCGCCTGGTGGCCGCGCTCGCGCAGCCGCGGCAGCTCGGCGCGGCGCGGCGACGCGAGCGGCGTGTGGCGCACGATCGAGCGCGCCACGGCCACGCAGGGCTCGTGGCTGTACTGCTCGAAGAACATCCACTGCAGCGCGCGCGCGCGCCCCAGCCGCCCGGCGGGCGCGAGCTCGGTGTCCTCGGCGAGGTACCACAGGATCGCGTTCGACTCGGGCAGGTAGCTGCCGTCCTCGAGCTCGAGCACCGGCACCTTGCCGTTCGCGTTCCTGGCGAGGAACTCGGGCGCGCGCGTGTCCTGCACCTCGACCCAGCGGTAGGGGATGCCGAGCTGCTCGAGCGCGAGCTGCGGCTTGTAGCAGTTGCCGGAGTCGGACATGCCGTAGAGCGTGACCACGCCGCGCCTCAGCCGCTGTTGCGCAGGCCGGCGGCCACGCCGTTGATCGTCAGGTGGATGGCGCGCTTGGTGCGCTCGTCGGTGTCGCCGGCGCGGTAGCGCCGCAGCAGCTCGACCTGCAGGTGGTTGAGCGGGTCGAGGTACGGGAAGCGGTTGCGGATCGAGCGCGCGAGGGTCGGGTTGTCGGCGAGCAGCTCGTCGCGCCCGGTGATCGCGGCGAGCGCGCGCCGCGTGCGGTGCCATTCGGCGGAGATGTCGCCGAACACGCGCTTGCGCAGCGCCTCGTCCGGCACGAGCTCGGCGTAGCGCGAGGCGATCGCGAGATCGGTCTTGGCGAGCACCATGTCCAGGTTGGACAGCACGCTGCTGAAGAACGGCCAGTGCGCGTGCATCGCGCGCAGCTCTTCCAGCTGCGCGCCCGGCTGCGCCAGCCACTGCTCGACCGCGCTGCCGACGCCGTACCAGCCGGGCAGCATCAGGCGGCACTGGGTCCAGCTGAACACCCAGGGAATCGCGCGCAGGTCCTCCAGGCGCGCCGAATGGCGGCGCGCCGCCGGCCGACTGCCGATGTTCAGGTCGGCGATCTCGGCGATCGGCGTGGAGGCGCGGAAGTAGTCGAGGAAGCGCGGCGTGTCCTTGACCAGCGCGCGGTAGGCGCGGAAGGCGCTCGCGGCGAGCTGCTCCATCACTTTCGCGTAGCGCTCGCGCTCGGCGTCGCTGCGGGCGCGCGCGCCGAGGCTCGCCTCGAGCGTGGCCGCGGCGAGCGTCTCGAGATTGCGCCGCCCGCTCTCCGGATCGGCGTACTTGCTGGCGATCACCTCGCCCTGCTCGGTCAGGCGCAGCGCGCCGTCGACGCTGCCCGGGGGCTGCGCCAGGATCGCGTCGTAGCTCGGCCCGCCGCCGCGCCCGACGGTTCCGCCGCGGCCGTGGAACAGGCGCAGTCGCACGCCGTGCGCGCGGCACACGCGCACCAGCCCGGTCGACGCCTCGTACAGCGACCAGTTCGAGGCGAGGTAGCCGCCGTCCTTGTTGCTGTCGGAGTAGCCGAGCATCACTTCCTGCTCGCCGCCGCGCCCGTCGACCCAGGCGCGGTACAGGGGAAGCTTGAGCGCGCGCTCGACGATCGCGCCGCTGCGCTCCAGGTCGGCGATCGACTCGAACAGCGGCACGATGTCCATGTCGAGCTCGGGGCGCGCGCCCGGGCGCAGCAGCCCCGCCTCGCGCATGAGCACGCCCACCTCGAGCAGGTCGGAGACCGACTCGCAATGCGAGATCACGTAGCGCGGCACCGCGCGCGCGCCGAAGCGCCGGTGCGCTTCGGCCGCCGCCGCGAGCACCGCCAGCTCGCGTACGACGCGCTGCGAGTACTCGAGGTGCGGCGAGACGAGCGGCCGCGGCCCGGCGAGCTCGCGCGCGAGCAGCAGCACGCGCTGCTCCTCGTCGAGCGCGGCGTAGTGCGCCTCGACGCCGGCGCGCGCGAGCAGCTCAGCGACCGCGGCCTCGTGCTCGTCGGAGCTCTGCCTCAAGTCGATCGGCGCGAGGTGGAAGCCGAACACGCTCACCTGGCGGCGCAGGCGCGCGAGCCGCCCCTCGGCCAGGCGCGCCGCGCCCTGAACGGCGAGCGCCTGCGCGATCGCCTCCAGGTCGACCGCCAGCTCCTCGGGCGAGGCGTACGGCGAGCGCGGCATGCTCGCCGCGGGCACCGCGCGGTGTCCGGCGAGCGCCTCGGCGCTCGCCGCGAGGCGCGCGTAGATTCCGGTGAGCGCGCGCCGGTAGGGCTCGTCGCGCCGGTAGGGCGAGTCGTCGCCCGAGCCCTCGGCGAGCGCGGCGAGCGGCGCCGGCACGCCCTTGATGCGCGTCGAGATCGAGAGCTCCTTGCCCAGCCGGTTCACTTCCTCGAGGTAGTGGGCGAGCGCGAGCTCCGCCTGCTGCGCGAGCGCGAGCGCAAGCGTGCGGGCGTTCACGTTCGGATTGCCGTCGCGGTCGCCGCCGATCCACGTGCCGACGGTGAGGAACGGCGCGAGCCAGGGCGCGCGCGCCAGGCCGAAGCGCTCCTTCAGGCCCGCCTCCAGCTCCGCGTACAGGCGCGGCAGCTCGGCGAGGAAGGTCATGCGGAAGTACGCCAGGCCGTTGTTGATCTCGTCGCTCACCTCCAGGCGGGTGAGGCGCAGGATCGAGGTGAGCCACAGGCGCAGCACCTCGCCCCTGAGCTGCTCGTCGCGCGCCGCGTCCTGCGGCTGCGCGAGCAGGCGCGCGATCTCGCGCTCGCAGTCGAGGATGCTCTGGCGCTGCACCTCGGTCGGGTGCGCGGTCAGCACCGGGCTCACGCGCGCGCGGCCGAACCAGGCGACGAGCTCCTCGCCGCCGAGGCCTTCGGCGCGCAGCCGGTCGAGCGCGCAGGCGAGGCTGCCCGGGCGCGGCGGCGAGCCGGCCTCGGCGTGCGCCTGCCGCCTGCGATTCTGCTGCGTGTCCTCGGCGATATTGAGCAGGTGCGAGAAGAAGCTGAAGGCACGCACCACGGGCAGCGTCTGCTCGATATCGAGCGCGTTCAGCTGCGCTTCGAGCGTGGCCTTCGCCTCGCGCGCGCCGGACTCGGCACGCCGGAACGCCACCGCGGTCTGGCGGATACGCTCGATGCGCTCGAGCATCTCTTCGCCGACCTGCTCGCGGATCGCGTCGCCCAGCAGCCGCCCGAGCAGCCGCCGGTCCTCGCGCAGCAGCTCTTCCTTGCCCTCGTCGGCGAATTCGGCGGTCGCTTCCATGACCCGGAATTCTACGCGGCGGCGGACACGATCCAGCCTTCGCAGGCCGGCACGCGGCGCGGCAGGCCGTAGTTCGGCCGGGCGGCGCCCCAGGCGGCCTGTACCGCGCACAGCAGCGCGTCGAGGCAATCGCCCGAGCCGTCCTGGAGAATGTTTCTTCTCAATGTAGGTGACGGTATCGATACCCTGATTCGCAGAGGATGCCGCCCGCGCTCGAGCGCGCCGAGGATGCGGCGGCGCGCCGCCAGGCGCTCCGGGGTCTGCTTGACGCGCGCATCGTTCTTGTACGAGGCGCGCGTGACGGCGCGCGCGAGCAGCCCGGGATAGGCCTCGAGCGCGATCCGGTCGGCATCGCCGCGCGCCAGGCCCGGGACGCGCAGGCCGGCGGCGGCGAGGCGCGGAGCGCCCTCGTGGAACATGAGCGCCACCGGCGGGTTGACCAGCTTCATCGGACTGGAGGAGCCCGCCGGGCCGTCGGTCGCGCGGTGCGCGTACTTGCGCCCCGCCGGGCGCGCGGCGCGGTAGGCATCCAGCACCCGGCGCAGCTCGGCGCGCGTCAGGCGCGCGCAGTGCGCGACCAGCGGCTTCCAGCGCGCCGGCCAGCCGAGGTCGCGCACCAGCTCGGCCGGCAGGCCGAACGGGAAATCGAAGCCGCCGACCCAGGGGCCGGGGCGCGTGAGCAGGGCCTCGAAGGCGTTGAAATCGACGAGCGGCTCGAGCGCGACGAGATGCAGCGTTCCGCGGCGCGCCTCGCCGTGGGCGACGACGATCGGCTTGGCGCGGCGCGGCGCCGAGGTGAAGTCGACGCCGAGGACGCGCATCGCCGCGGCGTCAATCGTGCGTGAGCGGCTTCTTCGTGAACAGGTAGTCCTTCAGCTCCTTGTCGAAGGCCGGATCCTTGCGCCGGATCCACTCGAGCACCATGGCGGCGTGCTCCTTCTCCTCGTCGCGGTTGTGCGCGAGGATCGCCTTGAGCACCTTGTCCTTGCAGGCGTCGACGCGCTGGTTGTACCAGTCGACCGCCTCCAGCTCCTCCATGAGCGAGGTGATGGCGCGGTGCATGTCGCGCGTCTCGTCCGACAGCTCCTCGACCGGCTCGTGGAAACCCTCGTTCGCCATGCCATTCCTCCGTTTCGTTCAGTTGGCCGCCTGGCGCAGCGCCTCGGCCGACAGATTGTACGTGCGGCCGAGCCCGGCGACGAAGCGCGCGTCGCGCGGCGCAATGCGCCAGAACGCGAAGTCCGCCAGCTCGAAGGTGACCGCGGATTGCGGGAAGCGCTCGAGCCAGGCGCGCTTCAGGCGCTCGAAGTCGCCGCCCTCGCCCGGCTGCTGCGCGGCCGTGCCGCGCAGCGTGACGCGCGCGAGCGTCTGCGGGTCGGCGCGCGCGTCGTCCGGCTCGGCGACCACGAGCGACACGCGCGGCTCCTGCAGCATGTCCTGGGTGTGCCAGGCGAGCCGGCTGACGCGCAGCACGAGCGCGCCGAAGTCCGCTTCGGCGAGGTACGAGACCAGGGACACGTTCGGCGCGCCCTGGCGCAGCGTGCCGAGCGCCGCCACGCGCTGGCCGCGCAGGAGTCTTGCAAGCTGTGCCGTCTCCGCGGAATCCATCGCGGCGATTGTAGTATTCTCGCGGCACCGTGCGTTACGAATTGCTGATCGGCCTGCGCTACACGCGCGCCAAGCGCCGCAATCACTTCATCAGCTTCATCTCCCTCATCTCGATGGCGGGCATCGCGCTCGGGGTGTGGGCGCTGATCGTCGTGCTGTCGGTGATGAACGGCTTCCAGGAGGAGCTGCGCTCGCGCATCCTCGGCGTGGTGTCGCACGTGCAGATCTTCGGCACCGAAGGGCGCCTGTCCGACTGGCGTCAGGTCGAGCACGAGGCGAAGAAGAACCCGCACGTGATCGGCGCCGCGCCGTTCGTCAGCGCACAGGCGCTGCTCACCTACGGCGAGGCGGTGCGCGGCACGGTGGTGCGCGGCATCGTGCCGGAATACGAGGAGCAGGTGGCGGAGTTCGGCAAGCACATGCGCGCGGGGAGCCTGGAGGCGCTCAAGCCGGGCAGCTTCGGCATCGTGCTCGGCGCCGACCTGGCGCGCGCGCTCGGCGTGTTTCCGGGCGACAAGGTGGCGCTGATCGCGCCGCAGGGGCTGGTCACGCCCGCCGGCCTGATCCCCCGCCTGAAGCAGTTCACCGTGGTCGGCATCTTCAACATCGGCTTTTCCGAGGCCGACGCGGGGCTCGCGCTCATCAACCTGCAGGACGCACAGCGGCTCTACCAGATGGGCAACACGGTCACCGGGGTACGGCTCAAGCTCGACAACCTGTTCGACGCGCGCTCGGTGGCGCGCGAGGAGATGACGCGCCTGGGACCCGGGCTGTACGCGAGCGACTGGACCAGCAGCCACGCCAACTTCTTCCGCGCGGTCGAGATCGAGAAGCGGGTGATGTTCCTGATCCTCACGCTGATCGTCGCGGTCGCCGCGTTCAACGTCGTCTCGGCGCTGGTGATGCTGGTCAC